>NZ_JAKGTE010000033.1:0-58695 GCF_022324665.1 Clostridium sp. YIM B02500
TTTTATTCTACCTCCAACCTTATAAAATAAACATATTACTTTTTGAAGTTTACACGAAAGTCTTGACAGACTCAAACGCTATATTGCATGGCATAAAGTAAAGCAGTAGTTTTGCCACTACTGCTTGATTTTATAACGTATTGAAGTTGCAAAGTTGCATTGCCACACCACCCGTCATAATTTCGAATCCAAATCTTTCATAAAAAGCTGCATTTTTTCTCTCTTCTGGCATAATCTCAATATACAAATAATCCTTGTACTTTTTCTTAATCATTTCAATCATAGTTCCAGCAATTTTCTGACCTTGATAATTAGGATTAACTAAAACATAGTGAATATATGCAACCATTTCGCTGTCATCTAAAACTCTCACTAGACCAACTAATTTATCTCCATCCCAAGCTGTTAAGACTGTAGAAGAATTCATCAGCGCTTTATATAATCGACTTGGATACTGTCCTGAAACCCAGCCAACAGATAAGAATAATTGCTGCACTTCCTCTTGTGTAAATTTCTTTTCCTCTATGTAAGTAATCGCCATTAAAAAATCCCTCCTTTTCTATACTTATAGTCACATTTTTTACATTGCGTCATTGTATTTTCATTATCTTCCTTATGATATGCCCCTGACCATCTGCAAATACTCTGCAAAATAGGAACCACAGAGTTCCCCTTCTCAGTAAGACAATACTCCACGCGAGGCGGAATTTCATCAAATGACTTTCTTAGCACAATATCATTTGAAATCAGTTCTTTTAGTGTTGATGCCAGAACTGCATCTGTTATATTACTCATTTCTTTTCGAAGTACACTGTATCGCAAAGTTCCTTTTCCAGCCAAAACGCATATTATTCGTGACTTCCACTTTCCACCGAAAATTTCAAGTCCATATTCAAGTGGACACCTGATGTCATCTTCCATTTTATGTTGATACATTAACTTCACCCCCTTACAATATCAAAAGCACAATACAGCAGAAATAGGCTCAATATAAAATTGATAGGTTTGTAATATTTTTCGTAAATATGCTGCATTTTAATTCCAACAAATGCCCATGTTAAACAAGCTGCACCTCCAACGCTTACTACTCCTACGCCTGCCAAAAGCAAACCTGGCAAAGTACTAATATGTGGAGCAAGATAGACCATAAGCAGAGTCATAATATAAAAATAAATTTTTACATTTACAAATTGAAGATAGAAACCTTCTTTAAATGACGCTCCTTCATCTTTTTTATCCTTTAGTGGTTTGCTCAAAACAATGGTTACCGCTAACCAAACCATATATATACTTCCAATATATTTCAGCACAATAAGCACTGGCGTGAGATAAGCGTTCAATCCATATATGGCCATGGTACAAATAAACTGCACACATGCATAACCTGCACAGATTCCAAAAATGAGTCGTTTTCCTTTTTTTCATCCAAATTGAGTTATAGTATTTAGGGGTAGAATATTTCCAGGACCTGGGGTAAAAGAGCAAACCAGCATATATCCTAACATTGTCCCAAAAACTGATATCGACATTTTATCCTCCTATTTTTCTTATAAGTCCGTAACAATTCCAGATTGCTACGCCTCTTTCATATTCAAGTGAATTTAAAACTATTATAGAAGGCTGTCTATATATTAACAAGTAACTATGAAATTTATTAGTAACTTATAAATTTACGGATATCTTTTTCTCTTAGATTGCTTGAAATATAATTATACCAGACTCAGGAAAGCAAAATGAGTCATATAAAGAAATTGGAGGTAATACTTATGAAAGTAAATGCTTATTTAGAAATCACAATGAAAATCGAGGAAGCTAAGCGTCCTGCAGCTGCTAAGGTTTACAATAATTATCGTGGACCATTTCTAGAAACAATTGAAGGTGCTTTGACAAAGGATCTATTAATTCGTGATGAGGATGTTCAGGTACTTCATGGCTTCGATAGCGTAGAACATGCACAAGCTTACCTATCAAGCTCAATGTTCCAAAATGATGTATTCGTCGGCTTAAAGCCACTTTGGAGCGCTGACCCAGCTGTAAAGATTTATAGCGTGGCATAATTTCTTGAAACATAACGTAATTTATCCGTGTATCACTATTTGATGCACGGATTTTTTATAAGAATAGCTAGACCAAATCAACTTTCGTATTTGTACCTTTCTTTTTGAGCTCACCCATTATATATGCATTTTTCTTTATAATCCACAATACTTTAACATTGTGCAATAATTTACTTACCATCTTAATATTCGAATAGTTTTTTTTAAGTTTCACATAATAAGAATTAAATGAGTTAATATTTTATTTATTATAAGGAACTTGAAAGGTGGATAATCTAATGAAAAAATTTATTGCTATATTTTCTATTTTTCTATTTTTGTCATTTAATATAAAAAGTCCAACTGTTATGGCACAACCTTTAAATAAAACCTTGTCTGAAGGTATATATAGAATGAAAGACTTAGACTTAATGGAAAATATTATATACAATATTCAAAATGGCTCTTCTGCAACCATTTTTATGATCATAGTAGATGATAACGAGCAGATAATAGAATCACGTCGTTTGCCAGCAAACTCAGCTAAATACAACATTGGTCCTTTCAAATATGATGATAAACTTGTAATATTAGGTCCTGGTGCAATAACCCTCACAGAGTAATAGCATCAAACTACTTGAAGTATACAATGATGGTTAGCCACAGATGCTAATGCTAGAAAAAATACTATAAATTTTAGTATTCTAACAAATGTACACTCAATGGTTGAAACTTTTCCACTAGAACAAATAAATTCAGCGTATGAAAAAATGATGACTGCTAAGGTTCACTTTAGAGCTGTTTTAACTACGGAATAGTTTAATTAGAATTTTTGTTATAGAAACAAATTCAATAAAAACTACAAACTATATGTTCCTTTTCTTCATTAAAAAGACAATACTACCTTTCACTTTGAGATAGTATTGTCTCATTTTCTTACAGTAATTTAAATATAATTAGGCTTAAATTTCTCTACTTCCACACAATCAAAACTTTACTTTTTTATATTTTCATTTACTTTTTCTGCTGTTTCTGTCACGCTAGATTCAGTTGCATCTGCTCCTGTTGTTTTATCTCCTGAAGTATCAGTTCCAGCTACATCTTTTGCTACTATTTCAGCCGATGTAGTTTTATCTCCTGTCATCGCGATTTCCGTTTTTTCTATTCCTGCTGTTTCATCTACTGTTACTGCCGCTCCTGTTGTTGTCTCAGTTTTCGCTATTTCACTTCCTATAGAATTGCTATTAAGTACTATATTCCTGAACTCGGATGCTCCATTCCATACATTTAATCCAAATTTCCCGGTTGTATAATAATCCTGAGTTATATCACATACCTTTTTACTATTTATCCAATAAATAATATGATCTCCATTTATCTCAACTTTTAAATGGTATCTATTATATTGTGCTTCAGGAACATCACCCTCTGCAAATGTAACCTCTTTCATACCGCCAGTTTCATCTGGAACTTGTCCAAACAATCTATAATGACCCCATTTTCCAACATTAGCTATAATTCCTCCATCTCCAAAGTAATTATCGCCTTGAGCAAATAATACAACTCCTGCTACATCACCATTTGCTGGATTTTGATTATGCCAATCACCTAATATTTTAGAGTCCACATCTAAAGTATAAGTTCCTTGACTTGTATCTATATTCTCATCTGAAATTGCAAAACCATTGTTGTTCTTGCCACCATCTACTACATAACTATCATCAGAAACATGCAAGTCTTTTGGTGTATTATCAAAAGTTAAACCTGAACCCGAAATGCTTGTTTCAGTACTTGGAACATCATTACTAAGATTTACATTTTTAAATGATGTTGCTCCTCCATAAACATTTAATCCAAATCTTCCTGTTTCATAATAGCTTTGTTTAGTGTCACAAACTAATTCATCATTAATCCAATACTTAATGTGACCATCGCTAACTTCTGCCTTCAATTTATATATGCTATCATCAGTCTTTGGAACTATCCCACTATTTAAATCGCTGACTTGTGGATTTCCATTTGCATCAAACCCTGTAAAGACAAACACTCTATATTCGCCATTTTTATTTATATTAGCTATTATAGAACCTTCCTTTGGATTTGCACTTTTTGATAATAATACAAGGCCTGCAGTACTTCCATCTGACACATCTGCATCTGCTTTCAAAGTAGAAACCTTTCCACTTACATTAGTTTCTTGTGCAACAGCAAAGCCATCATCCGAACTACTTCCTGTATAACCGTTATCTTTTACATACCAATCTCCAGTAGTTTCAAAATTAGTTAAGTCTTTTATTATACTGCTTGGATTGCTGTCATACACACTTACATTAATTGTTTTGCTTGATTTTTGATCTTTTGATGTAGCTGTTAAGTTTGTATTCCCAACGCCTTTTGTTTTAAAAGTAGTTTTTTCATCATCTTGATTTACAATTTCTAAAATATTAGAATCAAATGTCCAAGTAACACCTTGCTCTGCTGTTTCTGGAACTGTAGCTGTATAAATAGTAAATTCATCACCTACTTTTTTGCCTAGATCACCTTCACTCAATGATACTAATGCAGAATCTTTACCAGCAACCTCATTATTCCAAATACTACTTAATGGATAATATTTAATTGTAGCTGTTGAATTTCCACCAACTGAATATACTTCAATACCATCACTAGAACGATTAGGGAAAATTTGAGCTGAACCAGTTACTTCACCATTGTTTCCATACACTTCTACTGAAGCTGCATCTACAAAAATGTGTAATTGAATCTTACCATCAGATGTTTTACCCATTTTTTGACTATAAGCTTGTAAAAATTTATCTGCACTTGGTGACTTTCCTGATTTTGAACGGTCAAGTGTTACTTCTTCAGTTTGAGTATTATATTTAACTATAGTTTCCTGACCTGCAGATTTTCCAACTCTTAATTTGAATCCAACTTCTGTTGTAGATGCATCAGGTGTGAATTCTGCTACAATTTCGTATTGGCTTCCAGATAAACCGCTCATAATATTAGGCTTATCTGGAGAAATTGTAACATTATCAAAAGTCGTAGGTGATTTACGTAAAGTTTTATATTCTTCTATTGGTTGTTGTATTAAACGAATTCCTGCATCTGTGTTAACTAATTTCAACTCAGTTTGTAAATCAAAAGATCCATTAAAAGTCTTTGTTATAGAAGCAACATTATTGCAATAATCCCAGTTATTCATCCAATTAATCATAATTCTTCGTCCATCTGGTGTACCGTTTTCACCTGTACCATAATAAGTTTGAGCAGCATATGAGTCTTTAGCAAAATTCATAGGTAAATGTTCATCATTATCCGTAACGAATTTCCACACACCATCTACTTCTTTGAAATCTCCAACTCGATAATATCTGCCACCTTCACTTAATACCCATTTATATGTTCCAGTATCTCCAACTTCTAATTTATATATATCTGGACACTCTGTTTGAATTTCTGGCTGCATTCCTTCTGCTTTCCAAGTTTTTAAATCTGTTGATGAGAAAAATCTTAGTGGTCCGCCAGCAACTACCATAAACCATTTTCCATCATTATAGAATACTTTTGGATCTCTAAATGCAGAATTATTTAATGGATCATTTTCTGCTGCAATAACAGGGTTTCCTGCATACTTAGTCCATGTTCTTCCATTATCTTTGCTATAAGCAATACACTCCTTTTGTTTTTCTGCACCGTTATCCATATAATCTTGAGTATAAATCGCGACTAATCCTCCGCCTGCAATTCCATCAAAGAAACCAGTAGTATTATCCTTATCTATAACTGCTGATCCTGAGAATATTGTTCCTCCTTCATCTGGATATAAAGCCATAGGTAGCTCTTCCCAATGAATTAAATCTTTACTTACAGCATGTCCCCAGTGCATTGGCCCCCATACTGATGCATCAGGGTAGTATTGATAAAATAAATGATATTCTCCATTAAAGTAAACCATTCCATTCGGGTCATTTGCCCAAGCTTTAGCCGGAGAATAGTGATATTGTTCACGATAATTTTCTAAATAATTAGTTGAAGTACTCGAATCAACATCTTTATTAATACTCTCATTAAATATAGTCGTAGCCGATGCAAGTGCCATTACTGCCGAATCTATATCTTTTTGTGTAGAACCTGCATTATCTACAACCGTTTGTGCTAGATCAATATCTATTTTAAATGTGGACTTCGCCCCAACTTTATACTGCCCTACTTCCGTTCCTTCTACTGCCGCTTCATATTTTGCTTTTGCAGTTGTTATTGCATTTATTAAGGATATTTTATTAACTTTACCATTATCATTATAATAACTGCTATCAAATATAGTCGTAGCTGTAGAAAGTGATAATACTGCTGAATCTATATCTTTTTGTGTAGAATACATATTGTTTACAACTGCTTGTGCTGCATCAATAGCTATTTTAAATGTGGATTTCGCCCCAACTTTATACTGCCCTACTTCTGTTCCTTCTACTGCTGCTGCATATTTTGCTTTTGCAGTTGTTATTGCATTTATTAGTTCTTGTTTGTTAACTTGACTGCTGCTACTACTGTGGTGGTGGGATCTTTCACTACTTGTAGTATTTGTTGAGTTGTTTTGTTCATTAGTTGTTGTATTTGATGTGTTATTACTGTTACCTTGAGTATTTGTTTCAGCTATTTTAACTCCATTTGAATTAAATGTCTTAGTTGATGCTAAATCTGAACCTATTGCTTCTCCACTCTGTGCAAATGTATGAGTTGCTCCATTTATTGTTATGTCTCCTACCCTCATAGCTCCTGTAGTTTCATCTAAAAAATAAGTTTTTCCATCTATTTTTACTACTCCAGTTTGCATTGTTCCTGATGTATCTGCAAAATACCACGTACCATTATCACTAATCCAGCCTGTTTTCATTGTTCCTGAATTATCTAAATAGTACCATGCACCATTATCGTTAACCCAACCTGTCTTCATTTCTCCTGATGGCTGCATATAGTACCATGTACCACTATCATTTACCCAGCCTGTTTTCATTGTTCCTGAATTATCTAGATAGTACCACGCGCCATTATCGTTAACCCAACCTGTCTTCATTTCTCCCGAATCACTTAAATAGTTCCAATTCCCTTCATTTTGTATCCAAGCTGCTGATGCACTTACTGAAGTAAATGTTGCTGTTGTCATGGTTGCAACTGTTATTGCTATTAACTTTAACTTTAATTTTTTCATTTTTTTACCCCTTTTATCATTATTTTTTAGAAGTGTTTATCCTTTGATTCTATAAATATAATTATTTTAGTACTTTTAAATTTGTACTTTCATAAGAATTTACTGTACTATATGAACTCCTCTGTCTTAGGTAACGTTTACTTTACGATTAAATTCACTATATAATCATGAGAATATTGTTTTTAATACAAATATAGACTACCCTACTAATTTAATTAATGTTAGACCTTTAATTTATAATATTAATTAGGTAATCTATACTGCTATAATAAATTTCAATTTAAAATGGTTTACTTAAAATAAGACTATGAATTAATGTTTATTGTAATATTCTAGACGCAACTCCTAAAATCCCTACTGCGAACAATCCAAAGATTATTAATAATGGATTCACGTTCTTCTTTAATAGATACATACATAAAAATGTTAGTAAAAGTGGAACTAATCCTGGCATTAAGCTGTCTAGTACACTTTGAATAGTTGTAACTACTTCTTTTCCATCAGCTTGTGTATATTTAGAGAGAACAAAAGGTATATTAACAGTTGTCCATTTTGAAACAAGACCACCTATAACAAGTAATCCAAGTACTGAAGCACCTTCTGTAAGATATCTAAGTTTATTTCCTCCCATATCAGCAACTAATTGAGTTCCTTTTTCATATCCATAGAACATTCCATACCAGTTTGTTGCAAGTCTTATTGCATTGAATCCTATGAAGAAAATTAGCGGTCCAATTATACTTCCTGTAAGTGCAAGTCCTGCCCCTAATGCTGCAAGCACAGGTCTTAGTGTTCCCCAGAATATTGGGTCTCCAACTCCGGCAAGTGGTCCCATAAGACCAATCTTAACACCACTTATTGATGCCTCATCTATATCTGCCCCATTTGCCTTTTGTTCTTCCATTGCTGCTGTTATTCCCATAATTGGTGTTGCCATAAATGGTTGTGTATTAAAGAATTCTAAATGTCTTTTAAGTGCTGCACTTAATTCGTCACCTTTATATAATTTCTTCAAAGCTGGAATTAATGTAACACAAAAACCTATTGCTTGCATTCTTTCAAAATTAAATGATCCCAATAAGAAATTTGAACGGATAAACATTTTTACTATATCACTTTTATTTAATTTCTTTTCACTCATTATTTTATCTCCTTTCTGTAATTACATTAACTCTGAATCATCGATATCATCAATACTTCCAGCTCCAGCTACTGCTACCTTACCTTCATTAGCTATTGATTTGATATGGAATATTGCTGCAATAACACCTACAGCACCAAAACCAATTAAATTGAAGTTTGTAAATGCTGCTAACAAGAATCCGATAAAGAAGAATGGTAGTAATGATTTACTATTCATCATATTCATTACCATTGCATAACCAACAACTACTATAAATCCACCTGACACTTGAAGCCCTCTTGTAATAACTTGTGGTATAGCTGCAAGTGCTGCATTTACAGCATCTGTACCTGCAAGTACACCTACGATTGCAGCTGGAATAGCTACACGTATTGCTTGAAGTGATAAACCTAGAATATGACACATTTCTATTCCTCTTGTGTTACCCTTTTCAGCATATTTGTCAGCTAAATGTTGGAAGAACACTGTTATTGTTCTTACGAAAATAGTAAGAACTTGTCCTGCTGCTGCTATTGGCACTGCAACTGCAATACCTGCCCCAATAGATTGCTTTCCAACGATTACAAGAATTGCTGATATTACACTTGCAAGTGCTGCATCTGGTGCCATAGCTGCACCAACATTCATCCATCCTAATGCTAACATTTCAAGTGTTCCACCTAGTATAATTCCTGTTTTAATATCCCCTAGTACAAGGCCTACTAGTGTACATGCAATTATTGGTCTGTGGAACTGTGCCTCATCAAGTACACTTGCCATACCAGTAATTGCTGCAACTATTACTAATAAAATTAATTGTAAAGTGCTCATTTATAATTCCTCTCTTTCTTTTTTTAATTTATATAAAAAAGTTTTTATATACTTATATAAATTGTAATTCTTTTAATCTGTCCATTAAGTTTATCTTAGTATCTTTTGCTAGTTTCCTTACCTCTAATTCGATACCTTTTTCATTAAGTTTTTTAAACGCCTCAATATCAATATCATTCATGCATAATGCATTTGTAACCTGTTTATCACCAGCCTTATAGCACATCCCTCCAACGTTTACAGATTTAATTGATACTCCACCTTCAACCATTCTTAATACATCTGTAGGGTTTGTAAATAAAAATAAAGTTTTAAAACTGTCAAATTTAGGATTATTATATGCTTCAATTGCCTTTGCTATTGGAAGCACATATGCTTTTATTCCTGGAGGCGATACTTGAATTACTAATTGTTTTCTTAAGTCATCTGCTGCAACTTCATCACTGCAGGCAAATATTCTGTTACACCCACTCTCCTTAGTCCAAACTGTTGCTACTTGTCCATGTATTAATCTATCATCTATTCTTACAAAGCTAATTTCCATTTTTTTATCTCCTATCTTTTAATCTTTATATTTACTTAAATTGCGATCATCATAATATTTTACAAAAAATTATCTAATTCTTAACTAATTACTAAATCCTTTATATCAGCTAATTGGTTAGCCCCAAGTAATTGATATAAATCGCTGCATAAACTTTCAATATTATCTTCCAAAGAACTTATGTATTCGTATTCTCACTTAACTTTACTTATTATAATTATGGAACTAAAAATGCAGTTATCTGAAATACTTATATAATTTCTTCATCTTCATCTATATTGATATTTTTAGTTAAAACTTTTATAGCCTCTTTTCCAGAGTTTTCTGCTACTCTTAACAATTCTGTTATGCTTGAAAAATCTCTACTTCCTAGAACCTCTAAAATCATTGGCAGATTAACACCTGCTACAATTTCCATTTTTTCATGTTGCATTGCTATTATACTTGCCGCATTAAATGGGCTTCCTCCAAACAGATCTACCATAAATAGTACTCCGTCTGTTGAATCTAACTCTTTTATAAGAGTGTTATATTTTTCTACAAGTGATTCAATTCCTTCACCTGGTTTAAAAGTAACGGCACCTACATTTTCCTGAGTTCCAAAAATCATTTCTGCTGATTTAAGAATTTCCTCTGAAAATATACCATGGGTACCTATAATTACTGAGATCATTACTCTATCATCCTTTCTTGCTACATATATTATTTTTATACTTATATACTAAGCAATTCCCATGCCAATCAAGGATGTAAATAAAAAAATCATCCAGAAATAAGGCTATAACTACCTTTTCTGATACTTAAATATTTTTGATTACACTATGAATTTAAGATTTACATACTTCAACTCACATTTAACACAGTTTATTAAATAATTTTGTAGAATTAACACACATATATATAAAAATTAACTGCCACTAACACACGATCCTTTTAGATCCATGTATTAATGACAGTTAACTTTTATATTTCATATTTTTAAGTCATAATTTTTCTATATATTCCGATTAAGTTTATAAATCCTAGTTTTAATCGAGCACTCAGCTTAATGGAGTTTTAAGCTTAAAATTATTATCACAACATATATACTAATTTAAATTTAATGTTTTAGTTAAATTCCTACACTAAACCAAGTTTCATCCAATTATATCAGCAATATAATAAATTTCATCATCTGTTAGATTTATTGATAATGCATTTTTGAAAACCAAACTCGCTTCCTTCAATGCTTCTATAGTTTCTTTATGAAAATTTATGTTGTCATCATCATATACTAATCCATTATTCAATACCATTCTTTCTAATGCGCATGCAACATGAAACATGATTCGTAATTTAACTGGATTTTCAAAGTTTACACTCAATAACCTTTCAGTAATATTCAAAAATTCATCTAATAGAGAATAAATTTTTTTTGGATTAAGAAATGTTATAAATTCAGCAATAGTTTGCGTACAGAGATTTTCAAATATTATTTGCTTATCTCCCGTATTTTTTATAGCTTCTATCTTTTTACCTTTAATAATACTTATTAATATATTCTCCCCTGTTCCATCGATTAATTGTTCTATAGATATAAACGGAATTCCAAGATTAGGATTTGAAATACCTATAATAGCCAAAATATTATTTTCTTCCTGAATCTTCTTAATTGACTTAGTTAAGTTCTTAAGTCCAAGTGAAATAATATTAACATTCTTAACACCAATATTATTTGTAACCGTTTCTACCAACTCCTTAAGCTTTATAGCTGCCCCTTTTCCAGTAGAACATACAGTAATTATAACCTTATTTTTTTCCTTAGTTTCTTGAATTGTCTGCGTGTTAATATTATTAGTGTATCCCCTAAAATCAGTAAGTAAATACGAATATACTGAATTTAAATCAACGTCACAAACAGAACACTTTCTAACAGCTTCTAGAACTAGTGGAGTTGAAACCATATCAATACTTTTTATGTTTATCCCTGTTTTTTCTGTAATAACATCTGCAAAACTATTTAACGATCCCATATCTACTAAAAGCAATACGCCTTTTCCCTCATCAACTTGCTTAACTTTTTCTATAA
The DNA here is from genome assembly GCF_022324665.1 of Clostridium sp. YIM B02500. Classification (NCBI taxonomy): domain Bacteria; kingdom Bacillati; phylum Bacillota; class Clostridia; order Eubacteriales; family Clostridiaceae; genus Clostridium; species Clostridium sp. YIM B02500. Next base: position 11,818 of record NZ_JAKGTE010000033.1, read on the forward strand.
CATTATCTAAAACATCTGATGGTGATCTTTCAAGAGGCATATCAACAGCAAGAATATTATCAGCTTCAAATAGCTTTTTAGCTACACTAACCATGCTAGTTGCAATTCCTGACCCATGTGATGCTACTACAATTCCAACTCTTTCTTGACGAGATGATTCTCGTATTGAATTTAATAATAATGCTAAATATTCAATCTCAACATTAGGTATACTTAGGTTAAAGTTCTTCTCAATAAGTGCATGAATTTCTTTAGCGACCTCATATTCTTTGCTTTCAATTGATATCGATAAATCAATATTTGATTCGTAGGAAACAGTATTCTTCTTAATCCTATTAAATAATGCACTAAAATGAAGACTTGTTGCATAGATAAAACGTTCATTTAATTTTCTATTCAATCTGTTTTCAGCTAGTATTTTTATCTTTTCTGAAAATTCCACAATATTTTTATCAACAATCTTTAATAGGCCTTCCCTCCGGCTTATATCATTGTTGAATCGATCATAGAATTGTTTTAAATGAATGCTAATATCTGTAGTAATAAATGTCTTTATTTCTTCATCATTCATGCCCTCTTCTTGAAGCACAGAAGTTTTACTCTCTATTATTCTATAAATATTAAATGGTGTTTCATAATCATCTGTTTCTAAAAATTTTCTATTTCCATCTGGCTGAATAGTAATATTATTAGGAATCATATTCCATATAGTCGTTTTATCTTTAGTTTGATTTCCAAAAGCTAATATTCCGCTTTTTATATTTGGAGGTAATGTACTTAAATTTATTTCAATGTCCTTATTTGTGTTAATACAATTAAAAAATCCCTTTGCACAAACCAATTGTATATTAGATTTTAGCTGTCCCACATTTCCATAATTAGTGCTGCCTATGAGAGCTTTAATTGCTTCTGAAGAAATCTTAATAGTTTTGTTCACTCTCTGTGCTTCTTTAGAAAGCAAATATTGTACAAGATCCAATTTTTCACTAATAGGTCTTTCATCAAAAGGTGGAATAGTTATTGTTATAGGGATTCTTCTAATAAAAGTCTTAAGCAGCGTAGAATTTGGATCCTCTGTTGTAGCTCCAATTAATAGCACATTTGCTTTATGCTGTCTATCTGTTTCGCCTAATTTGTTATAGGTTCCCGTATCCATAAAGTAAAATACCATTTCTTGCCCTTCTGGTGGTAATCTATGTATCTCATCTAGAAACAATATGCCTCCATCAGCTTTTTCAACTATCCCTTCCTTTTCTTTTTCAGCTCCTGTAAAAGCGCCTTTGACATGTCCAAATATATGTGATAGAAGAAGTTGAGGATTATTAGAATAATCAGCACAATTAAATATTATAAATGGCGGATCCTCTTGTGACTGTTTTATATTTCTATAGTATTTGTACATCATATTGGCAAATAAACTTTTACCAACACCAGTACTACCGATTATTAGAGTATGCAACCCATTCGGTGGATATAACAAAGCAGCCTTTGCTTGTTCTATTTGATTTTTCAAACTTGTATTAAATCCTATTAACGAGTCGAAAGGTGATTTATCTTCTTTATCCTCTAACAAATTGATAAAATCATTAATTTCTATCCCCTCTTCACATTCATCATTTAAGTTTACCTTTAATATTCTAATAAACTGTTCTCTATCAAAATATAGAACAGGTCTATTTCTAATTTTAATTATTTTCTTTTCTCTACAAAGAATATTAAGTTCTCTAGAAGCATTGCTCCTTAATATCCCCAAGTGTTCAGCAACTTGCTGCGCACTAAATCCCTTAATTTTAAATAATTTTTCTTTAGTAAATTCCCTAGAATTTGATAATATATACTTATAAATTTTATCAATTTGCTTCATGGCATTATCACTTTCCTTTAATCCCTAGTTTTAATTTTTAGTACTTACCATTACATATCCAAAGCTATAAATAACACTTCTATTTAAATTTTCAACTAAATACTTACCTAATTTCTTATTTAAAGCAATTATTATGCCAAACAAGAGTGTAAATAAAGCATATTATACTAAATTTACGCTTAAACCAGCTTCACTTAATAAAAATATTAACTCTTTACACTCTTTTTTTTAATTTACACAATGCAGATTTTCATTAACACACTTTTTCTCTTATTTTTTAGTACAATACACTCTAATATTATTGGTTGTATTTTTTCACACTAATATATATGTTACAATTGAGCCTATAAATTTTTACCTAGCTGAGCACTTTGCTTATTAGAAGTTTAAATACAAATTTATTATTGCAATATTTATTAAAATAATTTTCTTACTTCACTTAAAATAGGCATTGATGCTATTGCTCCATAATTTGTACATGTAATAGCACCTACTTTATTTGCAAATAAAATTATGTCTTTCCATTCTTCAAAACTTATATTTTGTTTATTCTCAATATCAGATACTTGTTTTAATACGGCTCCAACAAATGCATCTCCAGCACCAGTTGAATCTACTTGCTTAATTTCAATGGATGGAATTATTTCATGTTGTCTATTAACGCTTAGATATGTTCCTTTAGATCCTAATGTAATAGTTACAACCTTAACGCCTAATTCATGTAATTTATTAACCCCTGCTGTTATATCTTTTTCTTTAGTTAATAGAAATAGCTCTTCATCACTTAATTTAGTAAAATCACTTTTTCTTATGAACTCAACACTATCTTCAATAAACATTTCTAATTTATCTGGTGTTATTAATGCATCACGATAATTGGGATCAAAAGATACATATATATTATTCAATTTCGCATATTCTAATAATTTAAAATATGTTTTCTTTAATTCACCCTCTAAAAATCCTGTAGCAGAACCAAAATGAATGATATCCGAGTTAGTTATTTTTGATAAGTCAATATTATTAAATGAATATTCTCCATCACTGCCTCTTAGAAAATCAAAATTACGCTCACCATTTTTATCTATACCAACTAGTGCTATTGTTGTACTACCTTTTTCTACTGCCATTTCAGTATTTATATTTAAATCTTTTAACAATTCTATTAAATGTTTTCCAAAGTAGTCGTCACCAACTTGTCCTAAAAAATAAGCATTTCCATCTAATTTAGAAATACATGCTGCAACATTTGCTGGCGCTCCACCTGCTTTTTTCTCAAACTTTTCTCCATCTTTTAATCCTTTATTATCAACGCAAACCATGTCAATTAAAAGCTCTCCTATACAAAAAATGTTTTTACTCATCTTAATCCTCCATCTATCTTAGTTTATCTTTATTAAACTATAGAAATTTGCTTTGTAAACTAATATTTGTTGAAAATTTTATACTTATCTATGTATCTAAAATTAGCTGAATTATAAAGCCTAATTTAGTCGCTTTTTTAAACACATCTAAATATAATCCTTAATTTAAAACAATACTATGCTTTTCAATACTTACTTTTGCTTCACCCTTAGCACAAAACGAAATATCTGTTGCATCTAAGTTAGTATAAAAAGTAGATGTCATTACTTGTTCGCCATCATTTGCAAATATTTCAACAGAGTATTTATCTATAATTAATCTTAGTTTAATCTTTCCATTTTGATTTCTTATATTCATTTCTCTCTTATGTAAGGAATCACAAAGTTTCCCTGAATAACTTCTATCAAATGAAATGATATCTTTTCTTGGATCAAAAGTAACTAATGTTTCATAGTCATTATTTTTAGCAATTTTAATTATAAACTCTTCGCAATTTAAACCATCAATTTCCAGAGTCATATCTAATTCTCTTCCTGATATACCTTCTAACTTCACATTATCTTTAATTAATACATTCTCGTATTTAACAGAATTCTTATAGTAATTTCTAATTTCTCTAATTGGATTTTGGATTAGCTTTCCACCCTTTATTGTTAGTTCTCTAGGAATGCTCATCATTCCGCACCACTTAAAGTCTTTTGGAACAATATTATTTTCCCATGATTGCATCCATCCTATCATAATTCTTCTTCCATCTTCTGCTTCTAGAGTTTGAGGAGCATAAAAATCTAAACCAAAATCTATAGTTCCATAATCTTCTCTATTAAACGTATGATTTTCCTTATCATATTTTCCAATTAAGTACACCGTATTATGTCCATTATGGAATTTCAGTCCATTCGCCTTTACTTCCATTGGTGAAATAATCATGATATTATTTCCATCAATATTAAAAAAGTCTGGACATTCCCACATGCTACCTATCTCATTTTTACTTCTATCTAGAATACAAACAAAGTTCCATTCTTTTAAATCACTTGATTTATATAAAAGAATTTGTCCGCTTCCATCAGCATGCCTGCTAGCTACTACAGCATAAAACCCATCAGCTTCTTTCCATATCTTAGGATCTCTGAAATCTTCTAAATTACTACCTTCTGGTAAAGAATAACTTGTTATCACAGGATTACACGTTAGCTTTTCATAATTTACTCCATCTCCAATTGCAATACATTGAGTTTGTCTAATTATATGAGCCCCATCTTCTTGAACTTTGTCAAACACTCCAGTATACATGAGTATTTGCTTTCCATCTGACTCTACTGCACTTCCAGAAAAACATCCTCCCATATCATATTCCTGATCTGGTGCAAGAGCTGTTGGTAACTGCTCCCACCTTATAAAGTCCTTTGTCTTACTATGCCCCCAATGCATTGGTCCCCATTTAGTATCGTATGGATAATATTGATAAAAAAGATGATACTCCTTTGCAAATTTAGAAAATCCATTTGGATCGTTAATCCACCCGACTGGTGATGATAAATGAAACGATGGCCTCTGTTCTTTTGGTATACTCTTTATAGATTCTTCTTCAAAAACTCTTGCTTTATTTAAAATTTCACTACTATTTCTCACTATATTATTCATAATCATTTCCTTTCAATCATCTTAAATATTATATAAGCGACCATTCAAGCCGCTTATATAAGTTTTTTATTTTGCAAAGTATGAATCTAAATATTTTTGTTTAATTTCTAATATTTTTGATAAACCTTGATTATCCATTTCTTTTAAATAAGAGTCCCATTCTTCATCTATTCCACCATTTAAAATCCATTCAGCTTTCTTACGTTCTGTATATGCCTTTACTGCTGTTTCATATTGAGTAAGTTTTTCTATATCTTCTTGAGACATAAATACAGGTGGATAATTGTAATCAGCTTTCATATCTTTAACATAAGTTTTATGAAGTATATCTAATCTTTCTTGGGCATCATCTGGAGATGTTGTATACTTTCCATAATAACTATCAAGAACTGCTAATGGTCCTGAAACAAATTGATTTGCACGAACTTCCCATGGTGATGCTGTACCTAATTGTAAATGCTTTAAAGTTTTATTTTCTGTTAACTCAAATACATTTTGATTTTTCTCATCACCATATGTTCCCCAGTTATCTTGTATTGATTGAAGAGGTTCATATAACTTATCTATCCATTTTGCTGTTAATTCTAAATTTTTATTTGCTGATGTTACAACACATCTTCCTAAATCAAACCCATATCCATTTGATCTAGTAGCATTAACAGTTCCATTAGGACCTGCAAGTGCTGGAAGAGGTATATAATCATCTTTGTTTGCAGCTATATTAGCTTTATCCCAAGTGAAAAACATACCGTAACGATCATTTTTTCCCTTTGATACAAAAGTATCCCATTTTTGAGTAAACGCTTCTGGATCTATAAGACCTTCTTCTTGAAGCTTGTGAAGCCACTTGATACCTTCTTTATATCCATCTTGAGTAGTTGAATATACAACTTTCTTATCATTAGTCACCATATAATGATCTCCATTGTCTCCCAATCCAAAAGCCCCAAGTATAAATCCTGGATCTTCATTTCCGCCAACAGCATTAATAATAAATGACATTGGAATTACATCTGTTTTCCCTTCAGGGTGTTTATCTTTAAATGCTTTTAAAACTGTAACTAATTCATCAGTTGTTTTTGGTACTTGAAGCCCTAATTCATCAAGCCATTTTTTATTTATCCATGGAATATCTCCAACAGCTTGAATAGCTTCCTTTCCACTTCCTAATTCCTCTATCCATGGGAATGAATAAATATGGCCATCAGGTGCAGTAATCATTTTCTTATACTCTGGTTTTTCTTCTAGAACTTTTGATAAATTTGGCATATCCTTTGTTATTAAATCTTCAACTGGAATAATAACTCCTTGTTTTGAATAACGAAGTAAATCATTATTGTTCATACCAGCATTAAATACTACATCTGGAAGTGTATCTTTTTTTGATAATGCTAAATTCTTTTTATCAGGAAATTGATCATCTGTATAGCACGTCCAATCGATATGCACATTTGTTTCTTTCTCTAATCTTTGAAAAATAATTCTTTCATTTGGGTCTTGAGTCGAAATTGATGGCGCACTTGTAAGCATTTTTAAAGTAGCTGTTTCTTTTAATGGAAATGAAACATCCTTTAATGTAGCTGTATCTGTTTTCTTGCTTGAGCTACCACATGCTGTAAATGATAATACTGTTAACATAGCTAAAGAAATACTAACCAACTTTCTAATTTTATTTTTCCTCATATTATTTCCCCATCCTTTTTCTATATATATTTTTTTATCCCTTCACTGATCCTGCCATTATTCCCTTATCAAAATACTTTTGGAAAAATGGATACATAACTAGTAAAGGTAAACTTGAAACAACAATAGTGGAGTATTTTAGCAATTGTGCCATTTTAGCCATTGCTGCTGCACTTTGAACATCTGCAATCATACCAGGTCTTGGTGTATTTTGAATTAAGATTGATCTAATTACTAATTGCAGAGGTTGCAATTTAGTATCATCTAAATAAATCATAGCATCAAAGTAACTATTCCATTGAGCTACAAATTGATATAAAAGTAATACTGCAATAATTGGTTTACATACTGGAATCATTATTTTAAAGAAATGTGTAATATCACTTGCACCATCTATAGCAGATGCTTCTCTTAACTCTTTTGGTAAGCTTTGAAAATAAGTTCTTGCCAGTATAATATTCCATACATTAATTGCACCTGGAAGTAAAATCGCCCACACTGTGTTAAGAAGCTTTAGATTGTCAACCAAAAGATATGTTGGCATCAACCCTCCGCCAAAAAACATAGTAATAATATATAAAGTAGTAATAATTTTTTTCCCCACAAAATCTGGTCTAGATAATGGGTATGCAGCTAAAAGTGTGGCTCCAACTGAAATTACCGCATAAGCAGTAGAATAGAATACGGAATTCAAAAATCCTCTTAAAAGCATATCGTCTTTAAATACTCTTGTATATCCTTCTATTGACCATTTACTAAAATCAAATGTTATTCCTTGATTGTTTAATGTATTGGGATCCATAAAAGAAGCAACAACTATATATATAAGTGGTATAATAATAGCTAATACAAAAAGTATTACGCCTACATAACCACTTATTGTAATAGATTTATCAGAAAATGATAATTTTTTGAATTTTTTCATTTTCATTTTCATATTCATCTTATATTCCTTCTCCCTCGTTTAATTTTTTAACAATTGAATTCACAACTATTAATAAAACTATATTAATAACTGAATTAAACAAACCTACGGCTGTTGAAAAACTATAATCTCCATTTAGAAGACCCATTTTATAAACATAAGTTGGTAAAATTTCTGAAGTTGGTAAATTCAAATCTGTTTGCAAAGCTAATGCTTTTTCAAAACCTACGCTCATAATATTTCCTGCCGATAAAATAAATTGAATAACCATAATTGGCTTAATTGCTGGTAAATCAACATTCAAAATTTGTTGAAAAATATTCGCTCCATCTATAACAGCTGCTTCTGTTAATTCTTGACTTGCATTTGAAAGAGCTGCTGTATAAATAATTGATGCCCAACCAGTTGCCTGCCAAACTGAACTAGCTACATATATAGTCCGAAATGCACTAGGCATTGCCATAAAGTTTGTAGCAGTTCCAAAAAATTGATTAACTGGCCCAATCGGTGATAAGAAAACGATAATCATACCTGAAATTACTATTACAGAAATAAAATTAGGAGCATACAAAATTAATTGAATCTTTTTCTTAATTCCCTCACTCTTTATTCTTGCTAAAAGTAAAGCAAGTATAATCGGTAACGGGAATCCCCACAATATTCCATATAAACTTACCTTTAAAGTATTCATTAACAAAGTCATAAAATCTGGGGAAGATAAAAATCTTTCAAAATGTTTTAATCCTACCCACTGACTATGGAAAACTCCCGAAATAGCACTATAATCTTCAAATGCAATTAGTACTCCTCCCATAGGAATATACTTAAAAATAATTAACAGTATTAGTGGCGGTAGCGTGAAGAACAGATATAATTGATAATTCTTTTTGATATACTTTAACTTACTATATATTTTAGAGTTCTTTTTATTAATAATAGGATCTCCACCATCTAATCTGTTAAAATTAAATCTTGTACTTTTTACCCCATTCAAACTTATTTCCCCTTTCATTTTATTATTTAGTTTTTACATTTGTAACAAAAACTCAATTTACCTTTACAAATCCACTCTGCTTGTTAAATCTTTTTTGTAAACCTTATCTTTAATTTATAAATAGATATTACCAGATTTCCATTACATTTGTCAATATAAATATTACATTTTATCATCATTATACTTTTACATTTGCACACAAAATATATTATATCTCTTTTTATTTGCTAGCATTTATGTATATATAATTATTTTATTTTACATTTGTCACTTCATTTGTTATACTAATGTCAATAACAATACTTAAAATATTGATATAGATTTTATATGACAAAGAAAGGAGCCTTTAATAATGCTAAATAAGAAAATAACGGTTCAAGATATAGCCGATGAATTGGGGATTTCAAGGAATACAGTTTCTAAAGCTTTAAATAATACTGGAACATTAGCAGAAGCTACAAAATCTAAAATTATTCAAAAGGCAATTGAAATGGGTTACAAACAATTTGCATATGTAAACAATGTATCATCCATTTCTCCCAATTCATCTTTAAATAAAGAAATTGCACTATTAACAAGCAGTATGCCAAACAGTTCCCATTTTGGATCTCATCTTTTATCAGGTTTTGAAGAAAAGATGAGCACTCTTGGCTATAGATTATCTATGTATGTTGTTCGTGATAATGAATTAAATTCCTCAAGCTTACCATCCAACTTTAAGCCTGAGTTGGTTGATGGCATAATATGCATAGAAATGTTTGATAAAAATTATAGTGAGCTTATATGTGGATTAGACATTCCTACACTATTTATCGATTCACCTAGCACCCACAACAGTAAACCTGTAAATGCTGATATTCTTTTAATGGAAAATTTCCATAGTACTTATAATATTATTAAAACCCTAATTAATAATAATAAAACAAATATAGGGTTTGTAGGAGATATATATCATTGTGAGAGTTTTTACGAACGTTGGAAGGGTTATTGCTCTGCTCTATTAGATTCAAAACTCTCATTTGATATTAATAATTCTATTATCGAAAACGACAAAGAACCTTATGCTGATCCTGAATGGCTTGGAAACAAGATAATGGACCTTTCAGTTCTTCCTCAAGTTCTTGTATGCGCAAACGATTTTATTGCAATTAATGTCATAAGAGCTCTAAAACATAAAAGTATTTCTGTACCTGATAATATTTTAATATGTGGATTTGATGATTCAATGGAATCAAAAATAATTGAACCTCACCTCACTACCGTTAGTATTCCAAGTTATGAGATGGGAGATATTGCCGCAGATTTGTTACTTTCAAGAATAGATAATCCATCCATTCCATTTAGAACAATCCATGTTCGTACTTCACCTAAGTTTAGGGAATCTACTGGAAACTTACTGAATGAAATTAACTGTTAACCAATTAAAAATACCCTATAAAGATAAACAATTTAATAAAAGTCTATCTTTATAGGGTACCTTGTATGTGTAATAAAATACATAGTATTTCAATTTAATATTCTCTTTTAATAATCACTAAAAGCAATATTTAAATAACTAATTAGCCCCTAATACCCAAGGCTCCTGAATAGTGGTCTTTAAATTATTATAAGCATTAATGAGTGTTCTTAGTGATGAATCTAACTGCTCACTTTTTAGAACTAATGCATTATAATTGTTTTCTGTCATCAGTCCTACATCTACTTGTGTCTTTGCATATTTAAGTTTTGTGTTAGTTGACTTTATTGTATCATTTAAGTCATTTATTTTATTTTCCAAATCAAGCAACGTTGAATAAGCTTGCTTTAATCCATTTTTTAAACTCTTTTTTGAATCATCAAGCTTAACTTGTGCTTCCTCCACTCCATACTTACCATCTACATATGCTCCATACTTAGTAAGATCCATATAATATTTCAATGCATTTTTTTCATAATTTATAAGTTGAAGAGCATAAGAGCTAAGTCCAATAGAATACGCACCTTCGTCTAATTCAACTGCTCCTGTAGCATCATCTTTTTTCATATATGAAGCTGGAGATGGGATCCCACCAGACGGCATGCTTGGAATATCTTTATTCATAATATCTTTTACGCCATCATCCTTTAAGTCATCTAAATAATCGTTTGTAAGATTAATTAATTTCTGATTATATTTTAAATAAGTTTCAATTTTATCATTTATATATTCATCACTTGAACCATCAATTTTAAATAAATTATATTCTATATTGGGATCTACGGTATAATTTGATAAATTCAAATTAGTTAAAACTCCTAAATAATCCATGCTGTCCTTTAATGAATTTTCTTTTGCAGTTATATCATTTTTTAAAGAATTAATTTCAATCTGCTTATCCGTTAATTGATTTGAGGTTGCCATGCCTATTTGCACTTTTGTTTTAATAGTTTCTAAGTCTTTATTTTTTATATCTAAATTTGTCTTTGCTTGGCTTATATCTATTTGCTTTATAATAATTGCATTATACTTATTAGTGATGTCACTCGATATTTGATCTTGTAAAAAATCTTTCGACTGGTTTGTTTGTTTTTCTAGAAGCTCAAGCTTGTCATATGGAAAATCATATATTTTTTCACCAAGACTCTCATAAAAGTCATTAGTTTTATCCTGAATATCCTCTTTCTTTCTGTACATAGAAATTTGCTGAGACTTTAAATTTAAATCTTCACTATTAGTTATAGCTGCATTTATAACCTGATCTAAAGTAAGAATTGGTTTACCGTTAGATGATTGTCCATTTATTATTGAATTACTTTCATCATTTATTATTTGAGCACTTACTACTTCATTATTTTTTTGATTCTCTATTGCTAAGACTGGATTTATACTTCCGCTTACTATACTTAATCCAATTCCAATAGCAACTATCTTTTTTATATTCTTCTTCATTTATTCTTCCCCCTTATATTGAATATCTATATATAAGTTTCTATCGATATTTTTTCGTCTTCTTCCTTTGATATTTTCCTATTTCTATATTTACTCAGTGCAATTCTAGCAGAATATAATACAATTCCTATTAAAAACCATTCCAATGCATACATTATTCCACTTTTTATATATGGTAATATAATATCCCATCCAACTGCTTTTAAGTTTATGAATTTTAATGGAAGTGCTACATTCATAAATGGCCAAATATTTTTAATTATTCTAGGAAGTCCGCTAGGCATTGCATACTCTGGGAATGGAATTCCACTAGCTAAAAAGGTTACTATATTTATCATGGTAAAAAATTGAGTAAAATATATTAAATTATTAAATAACGCTGCAAATAAAACTCCAATAGCTGTAAGATCAATGAGGAATATTGAAGTCAACGTCAAGTATTCTAAGATATTTCCACGAAGAGGCAAATCAAAATATTTTCCTAAAATGCATAATGCAATTAAGCTTGAAAATACTGATATAAAAATAATCATTAAAACTCTTGTTAAAAGAATAAGTATGTTTTTTACGGTATCTTTTGATTTAAAATTTATTGAAGTTAACTTTTCTCTACTTTTTATTAATGCAGGTACTAAAAATGTCATAAGAAAAGTTCCCTGTAGTAAATATGGTACAAGAGAATACATCAAATACCGTATATAGCTAAGCTGTGGTTCATAAAGAACACGCTCACTATATGAAAAAGTCGTAATAGCTTTCTTTGCATTATATGGCATCATATTTTTCCCTTCGAATACTTTAAGTTGAATTCCAGCATTTATAGTTCCTGTGACTCCATTACAATATGCATATAAATTACTTCCAACAACAACATTTGTTTCATCTATTAATAATGCAACACTAGGGGATTTCTTCTTGACAACATCTTTGTTAAAATCTTTAGGGATTACCATTCCCCCACTAACCTTTTTCTCCTTAATTGCCTGTTGTAATTCCTCTTGTGAATCAGCATAATAACTAATATTCACACCTGGACTCTTTTTAAGTTCTTCTATTATAGTTCTGGATAAAGATGAGTTATCCATATCTACTATTCCGAAAGGGATATTTTCAATATAGACTTTACTGAAAATACAAGCCACAAAAATTACTATACTAATGTGAAGTAAACTAAGTGAAATAATACTTTTTTTATCTCTAGCTAGAAACTTCAGAAACCTCATCTTTTTTCCTCCTTCCAATAACTTTATTTAGAATTTTATCTTTAATATTAGTTCTTTTATTTGAAATACTTTTAATTAGCAGTATAACTAATATAATAGCCCATGTAAAAATCATATATTTTATCAAATAATATAGATTAGGCACTACATCATTAAAATTTAATCCTAAAAGAGATAGGTCTCTCATCGGAATTCCATAATATAAGAAAGGAATGATTTTAGATAATTTTTTAAACACCTCAGGTGCAGCCATTAGTGGAAATGTATACCCTGACAGTAAAACAAAAGATGAAGCCATAAGACTAGAACTACTCACTGCTTCCAGTTTATTTTTTATAATTAATCTAAATAAAATCCCTAAATTTATCATAGTAATACTAAAAGTTATAGTTAATGCAATTGCAGCTTTAACTGATCCTCTATAAGGCATTTGAAAATATTTATATTGTATAAACATCAATAGAAAAATTGACATTGAACCTATTAATCCAAAAATGATACTTTTAATTAATAAGAAAAAACAGTTCTCATTTTCCTTTACTACTAATGCACCAAGTGAAATAATTCCTATCTGGGCAATTCCAATTAACATTCCTTGAAGCAAAAAATTAGCTGTGCTTCTTGCTGAATTTCCTAAAAATATAGAATCAGTTTGTATGGGAATAATATTATTTTTAATTTCCTGAGGCATTATCCCAAGTTTACCTTCTCCAAGCTTCATTAAATAACTAACTTTAATAGTCCCTAAGATTTCAGCTATTCTAGTCTTACCTGCACTTACTGCTGACATCTGGGAGCCATCATAGCAAATCATTATTTTAGGCGCTTTTCCATCGTTTAAGTCTTTAGCAAAATTTGCAGGAATGATAATGCCAACCACGACTTTCCCTTCATCCATTAAATTTTTAATATCATTATCATTTTCACTATAATTAACTACATTAAATACTTCATTTGTATTTATTTGAGTAATAAAATTTTTACTTAAAGTAGAATCATCATGATCAACTATCATTGTAGGAACATTTTTTACTACATGTTCACTATATGTATAACCTAAAGCATAACTAGAAATAGCTGGTATTATCAAAAGTAACATAACAGAAACTATAATTTCTTTAGACTTTATAAATCTTTCTTTAATCTTCGATACTATTTCCTTCATACCTATTCTCACATCACTTTCCAAAATCAACAAAAGCAGTCATTCCAGAACGGAGTGGCTTATCGTTATCAGTCAATTCAACTTTAACGCCATAAGATAGTACATCAAATTCACCATTATCATTTGTTGCTCTTTTAACTGCAAAATCAGCATCTTTATTAATTCTAACTACTTTCCCCTTAAATTCTTCATCTTTATATGCTGGAATCTTTACAGAAACTTCTTGTTCTAAGTCTACTTTAGATAAATCTGTTTCCCTAACATTACACAATATTGATGGTTCATCGGTCTTAGTAACTACAATAAGCTGCATTCCTGTTGATATAACTTCTCCTGCTTCAACATTCACTTGTGTTATTGTCCCATCTTCTGGTGCAGTAACTGTAGCATAATTAAGGTTTACATTAACTCCTTGAAGTGCTGCCTCCGCCTGTTTTATTTGGCCTTCAACTGCTTCAACTGATGCATTTGCCTGATCCACTTGTGCCTGAGCAGCCTTTATATCTTCTGGTCTTGCACCACTTTGTGCTATATCATACTTATCTTTTGCTACCTGCATTTGAGTTTCAGCATTATCAAAATCTGACTTAGGAATTGAACCTTGATCATATAGAACTTTTAGTCTATCTACAGTTATCTTTGCAAGATCATAAGCAGACTTAGCTTGGTCAATTTCTTCTGGTCTTGCACCATTTTGAGCTAACTCAAGCTTTGCACTTGCAGCATCCCTAGCTGCCTGCGCAGCATTTAACTGAGATTTTGCTGTTTCAATTTGAGCTTGTACTTGAGCTTGTTGAGCTGCCAATGTATCACTATCAACTATAAGCAGAACATCTCCCTTTTTTACATCATCACCTTCCTTAACTTTTATTTCTTTAACCTTTCCGGGAATTAATGTATTTACATTAACATCTGTCATGTCAACATTTGACTGCACTATTAAATTACTTTGAGTCTGCTTTACTAGCTTGTCCCCAGTTAATGTAGATACTGACGTGCATCCCGTAAATATATTAGCTGCAACCATTGAAAATACTACTAATGCGACATTTTTTACTTTCATAAAATTCCTCCTAAAATATAATTTTAAAAAACTTCATTTTCTAAATTCTAAACTTCATAAGTTCTATATTTATTCTTTATATAATTGATATAAATACATATATTGACATTATATTTTTTATGCACTATCCTTTATATAGACACAAGTCCATTATAGAAATATGTGGATTCTTATTCAATAATCAATATTAATGGATAAGTCTGTTAATAAACTAAACTGATAAATTTGTCTATTAAATGGGGGATTACAAATGACAGATAGGCGTAAAAGAAAAACACAACAAGCTGTTCAAACTGCTTTTGCTAAATTAATATCAACTAAAGATATAAAAGATATTACTATAAAAGAATTATGTGAAGAAGCAGACATTAATAAGAGTACATTTTATTTACATTACAGAGATATTTATGACTGCGCAGATAGTTTTATGAATTATGCAGTCGATAAAACCATTGAAGTTATAGAACCTTATGATTTTACCGAGTTAATAAATCACATGCCAGAAATAATTGAAAAAACATTAGATATATTTAGAGAAAATAGGGATCTTTATGTTCCGTTTTTTAATTCACCAAGGCACTCTTTTTCTATGTATAAGACGAAACAGCTTATTATTAAAAAGCTTTTAGAAAAAACTCAAAATGACGAGAAATCAAGACTTGTAAATAAGAGTAGCATCTCCTTTATTGTATGTGGACTTTTTGGTATTCTTGAACAAATAGAATTTGATGAAATAACTCCTGAAATAACTTCAGTACTAACATCTAAAATTCAAAATGGATTTATTCCCTCTAAAGATACTCATTAATTTAACGCAGCATGTTAGTAAACCCTAATGAACTAAAATAAATGAGCAACTGAAATTAAATTACAATAAAAAAACAGCCTAAAACACGTTGTATTATGCTTTAGGCTGTACCCTCACTATCCATATTTAATATTAATAGCAGGCTCTTTTATCTTCATATTCGTGTCCATTATAAATTTGCTATTTTTGCAATTCACAATACACATTTCACAATTACTGCTAAATTTTTAAAATATCTTTAGAATTATAATGAATAATTATTCTTGTAATATATTAAAAAAAATCCTCTTTTATCTTCAATTCTGTAAATAAAACATTATAACCACTATCAATAGGGCTGCAGCAATATATCCCACATTTAACATTTTTCTTTGGACTGTGTAGATGACAAATTCTAAGTTGTCTCCAACCTTTATTTAGAACATTAACTTCTATTTTATAGTCGTTTCCTTGTCTGCTAATTCTAAATTCAGCTTCATCAACTTGTTTATCTAACTCTTGTGTAGACCAGTCTGAATATCCAAAATTAGTTACTACAGCACCAAGTTTTGGAGGATTATCTAGCTCATATTCTATAGAAGTCTTCAGCCAATTATCCTCATCCACTCGTACTACTAATCCGCACTGGTCAAATTGATTGATTGGATTAAACTTAACCTTTGTTGTCATAGTAAAGTCCTTTTCGATTTCTATATAAAACATATGAGCATTATCATTTCTAAAACCATAATGAGTCCTTTGCCAAAAATCAGTTACCTTATCAGGTTCCACGTAAATTCCCTTTTCTCCCACTTTCCACACTTTAGGTTCATATAGCCACTTCATTTTATCTACTGACGAAGGATCATTTACTGAATCAATAAAAACCTCTGACTCTTTTTCTAATATTTTATCATTTTTTATTATTATATCTACTTTTTCCTTAGGGTTATCTATTGAAAAATGCTGTCTTTGGAGCCACATGAAATAATCCCTGTAAAAATCTTTTTTATCTTCATGGCTTCTTTCTATGGACGATGTAAAAGTACAATCTAACCATACTCTTATATCAAAATTAATATCTACAGTATTCTTAAATATTAATGCTCCCTCAACTATAACTATATCATTGCTTTTACATGCATTTTCAATTTCATTTTTTATTGAAGAAAAATCATAAGCATTTTCATAGTAATACTTAGATGGATTAATATTACTAAGAGATTCTTTTAATACAGCTTGATTCTCCTCTAAAGAAATTATATAGACCTTATATTGGCCTTGGTATCTTTCTTTTAATTTATTAGCGAAAGTAGTTTTTCCACTTAAACTTATGCCACTAATACCAATTAACGCCCTCGAATTTTCTTTCACTTTTTCATTTATTAAAGAATATAACTTTTCCATAATTAATACATCAACTCCCTCAGTAATATTTCTTATTATATTTTAGCATATGAAATAAAATAATAGATTAAATATGCCATTCATATTTCGTGCCAGACAGATATGTAAATTCTGCTTATAGTTGATCTAATAGAAGAATTTATTTACTCAACATGATACGAAATATACAAACATACTAGTCTATTATTTTTTAGTTGTACCTTAATGTAGCTTTATAATAAATAATTATACTACATAATTATTTTCAGAAGTCCTCCTAAAATAATCCTCACATAAATCAATTGATTTATTTAACTTGACAAAATAAGGAATTAATATTATAAATATATATATAATAAATGTACTTATAATAAATATATATATATTAAAGGAGAGGTTAAAATGGAGTTAACATTCAAATTAGAAGTAAATGCACCTAAGGAAGCTATTTGGTCTTATTATGCTGATCTTGAAAAAAGACATATTTGGGAAGAAGATTTAGAAAGCATTAAATTTGATGGAGAATTACAAACAGGAACTACTGGTACAATGAAACTAGAGGGAATGCCAGAGATGTCTTTTACTCTTACTAATATCGTTCCTAATTGTTCTTATTGGGATAGAACTGATGTCCCTGGGGTTGGAGGCATATATTTTGGACATGACATATTGCAAAAAGATGGTAAAACTTTTATTCAACATACTGTGAGATCAGATAAAGAAAACCCATCAGAAGATGATTTAAATTTTCTTTGCAATGTATTTTCTGATGTTCCTAAATCTACTATGATAATCAAAAAGGAGGTTGAAAAATAAATTGGAATTTCCATCAAATCGCTTTAAAGATGATGCAGAATCGTCAACCGGACTTCTTTTTATTCGCGTATATAATAAATGGCATTCCATTATAAATCAAGAGTTACGTAAATTAGGGATTACTCATCCTCAATTTGTAGTGCTTACCACCTTAAACTTTCTTAGTCAATCTGACGATAATGTGACTCAAGTAAGTATCTCTAAGATGGCAGATATGGATGTCATGTCAGTATCCCAAATCGTTAAAGGATTAGAAAAGAAGGAATTTATACAAAAAACTGTAAATCCGAAAGATAGTAGAGCAAATGCAATTATACTACTGCCAAAAGGACAAGAAATGGTAAAACTCGCTCTTCCTGTTGTTGAAAAAATAGATGATGATTTTTTTGGTATTTTACAGGAAAATGAAAAACTCTTTCGTAAGTATCTAAATCAACTAGATTAGTATCTATTTAGAGGTATGATACCAAAATATAAAAAATGGATAGATCGTAAAATATCTATCCATTTATATATATGTTGAAATCCACAATTCACAATTGCAGCTAAAATTCTTACAATATTTTTAGAGTTATGATGAAGAATTATTTTTGCGGTATATATATGTAAACATATTATGCATTAAATATAATTTTTATATGGGAAACTGGCTTTTGTGCTAAATTAAATAGACTACTTAGTAAGAACTTTAAATAGTTAAAAGCTCTCTTCCAAGAGTTCTGTCATATATTTTTTTATCATTTATTTGCGCCAAATTCCATGTCACTGAATATTCCATTCTTCTTTTAAAATCGCATATATTACATCATCAACCCACTCATTGTTAAACCAAAAATTTTTTTTAAAATGTGCCTCTTTTCTCATTCCAATTCTCTCAAGCAAAGTAATAGACTTTTTATTTTGAGGATCAACCGATGCTGTTATTCTATGTTTATTTAAAACATTAAACAAGTAATCTATCACTCCTATTACCGCTTCATTAGCATATCCTTTTCCTTGATATTTTTCAGATAATGTATATCCAATTTCAACTTGCACATTATCTTCATCACAAAAGTGAATACCAACATCTCCTATGAACTCATTAGTTTCTTTAATTATAATTCCAAGCTGGTACCATGTATCTGGTATATTGGGAATTCTTGATACTTTTTCAGAAATAAATTCTTCTACTTCTTTAAGCGACTTAGGCCTCCAAGTTTGAAATTTACCTACTTCTTCACTTGAACGATATTCAAAAATTGATTCAGCATCTAAAGGCGTAATACACCTTAATTCTAATCTTTCCGTTAAAATATTTATTTCACTTGCATTCATTACTTTTTCCTCCACTAGCATTCTGTGTATTTTGTTTAGTGTTACCTTCATGTGGTAATTATAACATAGTTAAATAATCATTATTAATATGATATTTCTTCTCTATTGCCATATGACCCCCTTTGGAATTATCTTCATGAGGCATCTTTCATTACCCATTTTTATACTTTTCAGTAGCTCAACATCAACTTCACACTTAAAGGCTTCTTCGAATAATACTTTACTATACCCAGTAGTACATTTGCACCATGTATCAGACTCTAACCTATCTACATCCGCAAGCATTGGGCATGGACAAAAATTAAACTGTAAATAAAGTTCTCCATTTTCATAAAATAGCCCTGTATCTTTTGCTTTTTGTAAATTTCCGAATTCTTCTAAACTTGATGATAGTTCCATTAGCTCTTTCACAAGTTCTAACTTCTTATCCATTCCATATCCACACTGGCACTTCATTCTAATCTTCTTAATGATCGCCTTGTCAAATTTACTTTCTAATCTCTTCATTGTAGCATTTACCCATATGGCATTACTTTCTAATTTACCCCCCCTCTTTTCCATATACAACCTCTCTTGCAATCTCCTCATTGCTTTGACCCTTCACAGCTTCATAAATAACATCCTCTTGGATTTTCCTCATATCAAACATAAAATTCCCCTTTTCTTGACTTTATCTAGCAATAACTTTAATCACATAAAAGAAAATAACAATCCTAAAATTTCATAATTATTTTTTTGATGCACCTTATCACTATTTTTATAATAAGGGAAACCTTATTTTTTTACTTCTGAATTCTTGCTCTATTTAATAGCAACACATAAGTCCATATTAACATGACTATTTTTTCTATCAATACTATGGTAAATCCCTAATGCATATCTTTCGTCTCTTCTATACCCACTACGTGGAAGCCAAACATTAAAGATTCCCAGGAATGTTATAAAAATATCATATATATATCCACTAAATCTATAAACTGCAAATTTACCACCTTTTATTGTTGTAAGATTTTCTGACTGTACATATTCATCGACAGTGATACATAAATCATATATACATTTGTCTAATTGAGTAATAGATGGATCATTATAAGATTTTTCAATCAAAAGCGTATCTGTTTTAATATAATCTTTATACCGTTCCATAAAACTATACCAATTAACACCTATCTCACTATAATCTCCAATATATCTTTCATAAATCACTTTAAAATCATTCAAATTTTCTATAATAATGTGCCCATCATAATGCTCAAAAGATTTAAAGGAATTATATTCACTAGGACAAAATGGATTAATAACGTCTGCTGAATTCATAGATTTTCTAAATTCTACTGGACAAATACTATATTGCTTACTAAAGGCTGAACTATAATTGGAAGAACTGTATCCATAATTAATTCCAATATCAGTAATAGTTTTGTCTTTTTCAACCTTAAGACTTACTGCACTTTGATCCATTTTTACACGTTTAATAAAGGAATATAAACTTATTCCTGTTTCTGCTTTAAACATTCTACTAAAATGATATTTGAAAAATTACAGTAATTGGCAACATCTTCAATAGAAATCTCATCATCTATATGCTGCAAAATATATTCAATGCTTTTATTTATCAAAGATTTTTTAATTATCACTTTAAGGCCCTCTCCCAAATACTTTTTACATAAACTAAAAATTTCGTTTTGATAAAAGTTTACTTTCATTATAAAGAAATATTACTGAAATGCTGATTTTCAATAACAACATTAAATAGAAAATATAAATTTCATCAAGCTCTATTTTCATATTTATTTTATATTTAAAATACCTCTCACTTCTTTAAATTATAACATATTTTGTAAATACAACATCGCTTATGACACCTTGCTTTCACTTATAAAAATAGCCTTAGACAATATATAAATGCCTAAAGCTATAAATCATATTTATGATATGATTCATCATATCAGTATAAAATAATAAAATTGCTACAGTCCCAATATTATTAATAAGTTAAAAGTATAGAAGTATCTATATCAAATAATACTCAAAATATATAAGTCTCTTATTTCTATTTTATGAATTTTCGTCTATATACAGACAGTAACAAAATAATATCAAAAACAATTAAATATATCCCTATAGGCATACTTATAACTTTTAAAACCATTAGAATTATTAGAACTATATCTATTATTAAACATATTATTAAAAATCTACTTATTTTATGTCTCTTATCTAAATCAGACATTTTTTGAAGTTCGCTTATTTGGCTATAATGATTTAAGCATGGTATTGTTGTAAAAACAGAAACTGCTATTATTGGTATAGAAATAATGAAAAGCACTGTATTATATATATCAGGCAAGTCGCTATATTTAACAAAAGCCATTAAAATAAAAAGCATAATAAAACAAATAGAAAATGGTATTGCCACTTTTTTTAGTGATTGATACATGCTTATATGCTTTTCTATTTCAGTATCATTATTAGTATAAATTTTTTTTGTTCCTTCAGGAGCACTAAATATATGAATTATATTTCCTATCGAACATGCTTTAGTCCATCCTGCTTCACTAAAATACGAAAAATATTCTTCATCTGGATTTATTCTATAGTCTAAAGCATATTGCAGTTTTTCAGGCTCAGCTTTTTTTAATTTATATCCCATAAATGCAAATTTCTCTAATTTCCATCCTCTACTAGCATATTCAGATAGCATCTGCATTTCCTCGTACTCAGCATATGATAATCCCTTACTCATAATATATTTTGTACCAAACATCTATTATAACATCTCCCTATCATTAAATGCATTCTCAGCAATTTTAACCATTTTACGCTTTCTTTCAAGCTCATTTTTTAAAGATTCGATTCCTTTATTAGTTATTACATAAACTTTTTTCTTTTCTGATTCTTGCGTAAGTTCTATAAATTCTGCATCAAGAAGTTTTTTTATGCTAGTATATAATGATGCAGGACCTATTGAGAACTCCCCTTCTGACATTTCCTCAACTGATTTCATAATTAAATAACCATGCTTAGGCCTTATTAAAGATAATAAAATATAGTAATACGCATCCGTAAGTTCGCCCATATCTAAAGAATTATTTCTAGCCAGATCTCATACACCTCCACTATATCATTTAATGATATATCATTAAATAAACTATATCATTAAGTGATATATATGTCAATAAATGATATAGTTTATTTTTTAATATAATACTATTATTGGCAGATTACCTAAAGAGCGGTATTGTATTTGCAGCATTTATTGTGAATTTTCTTCTTGAAACAAAATAAGAAGTTTTATGCTTCTACTTCAAGTTGGGTTATTTTAATGTCACTATTAATATTAATTGTGATTCTTATATAAAAAATCTCAAAAAAATAGTAGCCCCAATTTGCAATTCGGATGGCTACCATTTTTAATAAAAAACAGTTATTTTTACTTAAACTTACTTATCGTTATTTATTTTCTATACGGCTCATAGTATACATAGTAAGTAATAGTGTTTTTTGTACACACTCATTAGCATTGAGCACTATGAACTTTATTGGCTATTATCTTTTCTTTAATATATCAACTTCAATCTTTCGTGTATCAGAAGTATCCTAAAGGAAACAAAGATTCTATTTATGCCTTTAGAATAAATAAAGCACTAATTAAAATTACACATCTTATAATTTCAAATGTATATAATTATCCTTAACCTTTATATATTTATATAAATATTTAGCTAGTTCACTTTCAAAAAATATACTAAAGAGATTGCAGTAAACTTGACTACTTCTTATATATTATATTAAGAATATAATTAGAATTTTTATTTAATAATTCTTTTTTTATGAAAGCCTACATTTCGTTGATACCACGGCGACACAAATAGTAATCAAAAATAATTTTCAGCTTCTATTTCTTTTATTTAATTACAAATATCTACAGAATTAAAGAGTATCACATAATATATTTACCTTATTTCTATAATGCCTTATTTTAGGATTTATGCGTGTAATATTTTTCATTGTAAGTTTAAATTTTTATAATTTTCAGATATTTTTGTAGTATTTCAATCATAATCTTGATTTATATGAATTCATATGCTATGTAGGATTATTGAATAGCATTAAATGCATTAACCATTCCAGCGCCATAATATTCACTTAAACTATTTACTCCTAAAGGATCAGATGTGCTACATATTTTTCTTGCTACCAATTTAGGACTAATACCTTTGTGTTGACAAATAATAAGAGCTGCTACAGCCGATACTTTAGGTGCTGCAATTGATGTTCCTGATGTAAATATGTAATCACCGTCAAGTGTTGTAGTTAAACATAGATCTTTATTCATGTCTGAAGAATTTCCTCCAGGCGCTGATATATCTATAAAATCTTTCCCGTAATTTGAATATGAGGTAATCTTATCCTCTTTTGATGTTGCTGAGACAGTTATAGCTCCTTTGATATCACCCGGTACTTCATATGTTATTCCAGTATATTTTGATCCATCATGACCATACTCATCATTAAGATATTCCGTTAATTTCTTTTTATTTGAACAATCTAAGCCTTCGTTTCCCGCTGCTGCTACTACTGTAACTCCATTCTTAATGGCATATTCAACTGCTCTTTTAAATAAAGAATATTCTGCTGTATCATTCCCCATATCATATTTATTTTTATTTTCTGGATCAGTCCAATAGTGTTTTCCTTTTAAATCATATCCTTCGATACTCAAATTAATTACTTTAACATCATCATCAGTTGCTTTAATTATTGCTGATGATATTATTGTTGCATTAGTTTGTCCATATTTATTAAAAATACGATAACTTTTAAATCCAATGTTAGGAGCTACACCTTTTGTTCTACCATTTGCAGCGATAACTCCAGCGATATTTGTTCCATGTCCTAATCTATCATTTATATCGTCTGTGTCTCCTGTTTCAGATGAATCATATTGAAAGTTAGCTGGAACTAAATTTTTCCCACCTAAACAATTTGTAGCTAAGTCAGGATGATCTATATCTACACCTGAATCAATAATTCCGACAACAACATCGTGATTCCCAGATTCTAAATCAAAACTTTTTCCATTATTAGTAACCCTTTTGATATCCCATTGATTCTCTTCATATAAATCATTAGATATACCGTTAGAATCATTTTCTGGCGCTGTAAATTCTTTTGTTTCTTCATTTGATAATTTAATCACATGATTAGGTGCTAAGGATTGCACAGTATCTTCAGCTTTGATTGTAGGAATTAAATCCGGAGTACATTCAGCTTCAATTCCTCCAATGTCAGAAAATTCATTTATTATTTCTCCACCGGAATTAGTGATAATATATTCTATATTTTTATCAATGGCATTATCATTAAATAGAATTACTAAATCAATATTTTTAGATTTCACGCCTTCTGCATTTGCTGGAATATTTATGGTTAACATAGTAAAACTAATAATTAAAGTAATAACATAGAGTATATTTTTTTTCTTATTTTTCATTTTTACCTCCAAATAAAATCATTTAATTACATAATAATACAAAAAAAGAGATGTTTTAAAACACCTCTTTTAAATTCAAAAATAATTATCTTACACTAGAATGATAGATTTGTGCCCATGATGGATCACCATAAAAATATAAGATTGCTCC
Organism: Clostridium sp. YIM B02500; assembly: GCF_022324665.1. NCBI lineage: Bacteria > Bacillati > Bacillota > Clostridia > Eubacteriales > Clostridiaceae > Clostridium > Clostridium sp. YIM B02500. The sequence goes on from NZ_JAKGTE010000033.1 coordinate 36,609, forward strand.
TCTGCCATTCTTTTCTCCAAGCGAACAATCAGTAGCATAGCCAGAACAAGTATAAGCAGTACCAAGACTCGCAAGACCAATTGTAATTTTACCTAAAAGACCTGCACCAGCAGCACCATCTCTTAAGTCAGATGCCATTTTGTTAAATTGAATTGCGGCTAATCCTGAATTTGTAGCATCCATTACAAAATCAAAACCATACCAATGCCAAATATAATCACCATCAACATGAACACCTGCTGTTTGAATTTGGCTATTTGCTTTTATTTGTATTAATTTATTTGTGCTTTTGATAAATTTTAAATCTCCAGAAAGTATTTTTGTATTGATTTTTTCAGAACCGTCTTGTATTACTTTTAAAGTATCCGAATTTATATAATTTTTAGCATTTTCATTTATGCTTGTTGTGCCATCAGAATTTCTAACTAAAAACTTACTTTCTATTAGTTTAACAGCCTGTCCCATATCTGCAATCTTTGTTTGATTTTGATTTTGAGTTTCTTGAATAGATGAATTTAGTGTAGCCGCACTTGCTGCTGAGGATGTTCCTACTAAAGTTGTTGCAATTAATGCTACTGCAATTAAACTTGGACAAATTTTAAAAACTTTTTTCATTTTTATTCCCCTTTTCTATTTAAATTATTATGTTTTTGCTCGTAACTATTTAGCTACTTACGGTTACATAATCACATAATAATCAACTGAAGTAAACACTCATACCGTTAAACATACAAAATTAGGTATAAAACATAATAATTCATATATTTATCGTATTTTTTCAAAATATTCTTTTTATGCACTAAAATGTACGTTTAGTGCATAAGACGTTTATTTAATTTAAATGTTATGATAGTATAATTTTTAAGAAGCTAAATATTTACAAATCATTATATAGATACTTCTATTATTAATGACAATTTCAAAAATAACAAAAATAAACTTTTTAACATTTATTATAAATATTAGAAAACAAAGTGAGACTCTCTTTATTAAGACTATATAAACAAAAACATTTTTTGAAATTAAGAAAAATAACTATTCAGCTATAGTTATTATGTTAATATTTGATATAGATACGACAAACAGGGGGGGAAATAATATCCCTAAAATATCATAGCTAAACTAAAGCCATGTTAACTAGAACAAATGCAAAAATAAATTTTATTCATTTAATGTTATTACAAATAAAGAAAGGGATGATTTGGTGAATTTTGATAAAAATTTATTGCTTATAATTATATTTTCTTGCATGATATTTCAAAGCGTTTATAATTATTATTCTATTAACAAACAATCTTTTAAACCTTATATAATATTTAAAAAGAGTTATGATAATAACCCCATATACTTCAAAAAAATATATGCTAGATTTTGCATATATTCATTAATTGGTTCAATTTTATTCTTATTAGTTACTATTTCGGTTAAAGTTGAATTAATATCAAATATTTATTTGATATTATTATCTATATTGTTTATTCCTAGTTGCATATTTTTTATTAAATTAAAATACATAAAGAAGTAATAAATTTCTTTTATCTAGGGAGAGCAGCCACAAAATTTGAATTTTATACGTTAAAACTTATATTACCAAAGCACCGATACGCTCGAAGAACTTTTTAAATACGTCGGTGCTTTAATTACTCTAATTTAGTATTGTTCAAAGCACAATATTGTATATCGCCTTCTTTATAAATGGATTTATTCACGCATTTATTACTCACATATTACCACCTGAATTTGTCAAAATATATAACTATGGATTAAAAGTTATAAAAAAAACTTATAATTATATAAAAATTAATGATTTTCCATATCAAATAGTTATACATTCCGTTGCTTTTATCAACTCCACTCTAAGATATATATTATAAATCCGAACATCATAATATTCACATTTTTATATTAACAGTATTTATCTTATCGTAAGATTTCTTCTTGGAACAATAGAAAAATGAAAAACTCCTCCATCCAAACTTGGTTCCCTTCAATTATTTATATACGTTATTAAATCATGATTTATTTCTTATTAATTTATAACTTATAGCATATTTACTCAATTTTACTTTATATCCTTTACTTATGATACTGTCCATCGTATTAATAGCAACCACTAACTCTTCTATAAAAATAGGATATCTGCTTTTCAGACACCCTATTTAGAATTATATTTTAATTACATTTCTTATTTATACTTTATTTTAAATTAACTGTAACAATCTTATCTTCAATTATATATTTTATTCTACCATCTTCTGACACAGATGTGGTATTTGTATTTATTTTGTTAAAAGTATATGGAATAATTTTTATGGAATTTATATTAAAATGCTTTTCGGGTAACTCATGTACATAATTTCTATAAAAATATGCTCCATTTCCTATTTCTTCTCTTAAAGGGACTGAATCATCATTTGCATCAACAATATCATAATAGTAATTTGCACCCTTATTATTTTCCCATGCACTAAAACCTTTTGAAGTACCAGAAATAAGCACTCTGTCCGGTGTAATAGTAACGCTGTCTAATGAAAGCTCATTATCACCAATTGTAATATTTTTACCTACCTTAACAACTTTAGTATCGTTCTTATAACTAGTGGCATCATAAACAAAGGTATAGGTAAAATCCGAAGAACTAACACCATATTCTTCAGCCAAAGAAGAAAATACTAACTTCACATCCTCCTTATCACTTAATGGCAATTCCTTCATTTCTACCTCAAGAATTATATTAGTTTCTTTCTCAAATTCATTATTTTCTACCTTATCGTATCCAGCAAAATCCTTATATCCTGCAATACTATATCCAACATAATTCGAACTTCTCTCAATCTTATTGCCGTTGATATAGATATCAGGCACTAACTTATCTTTATTATCAACAAGATTGTTTTTTTTCTCATTAATATTAAAATTAATAATGATTCTTGAATTATCAGTAAAGAACTCATTTAAAGTAAGCTTAATATCTTTCCCTCCAAAGTTTTCTCTTTTTCTATTGTGAAGTCACTTTCTATATCTAGTTCAGATATATCCATATGCTCAAGAGTTTTTAAATATTTTCTCTTATAATCTATAGCTCTGTACTTTGCTATTGCGGCTATCCAATTTTTTAAAATATTCTTTTCTTTATCAAAGCTTGTGATATTATTCCATATTTTAAGATATACATCATTAATGCATTCCTCATGATACTGTGGAAAATTGTATAAATGTTTCTTTACTATAGCTTTTATTAATGGTGCATATTCATTAATAAGTAACTCCATGCCTTTTTCACTTCTTTTTTTTATTAATGAATAGATTTCTTTATCCATAGCAAAATCCCCTTTCTGACAATGCCTTACACTTACTATTACGGATAGGGTAATCCTAATTCTATCAATGAGTAAATTTTTTTATTTTTTTGTGCCTTATATATAAGTACTTTCATAATAAAAATAAATCTATTAAATGATAACTCCCAATATCTCTATGCAAATTGCATACATTCCTTATAATTCCAAGAGATATTTAAAAATTTATATTATTTCTATCCAATCTATAAAAAATGCTAATATTATACCTTTAATTCTATCATCATAAGACAATATATTATCCAGATTTTAAGCTCAAAAAAATAGTAGCCCCCATTTGCAATTTGGATAGCTACCATTTTTAATAAAAAACAGTTATTCTTGCTTAAACTTACTTATCATCATTTATTTGCGATATGATTCTCCGTAACTACTTCAAATGAAGTTTTTCCATTTTATTCTTGTGGAATTTCTATCCAGTGACTTAAGATATTATCTATTACAAATCCTCTTTTCAAATACATATTTAAAGCAATTGAGTTTTTTTCAATAACATTTAATGTGACCTTATCTACATTAACTGCATTTAAGGTGTATATAGCAGTTTCTAATAATCTCTTGCCATAACCTACACCTCTAAACTCATTACACAAGCCAATATCAAAGCTCCCAACCTTATTCTCTATCTCTATATTCATAAATCCTATTAATTTGTTTTTATCTCTAACTAAATAATATCTATTTTCACTATTATCATTTAAATATTTCTCTATATCCTCCATTTCGTAATAGCAACCATGGGGCATATCACTAAATGATTTATTAAAAACATTAAGATACTCTTCCTTATTTTTCGCTGATAGATTAATTAACTCTAAGGGTTCACTAGTTGTTTTCCTATTTTCAAGTTTCATTTTATAGGAATTATAACTTGAAATATATCCCAACTCATTAAGTAACTTTAAAATTTTCTCATTCCCTACTCCTAATAAAATTTTGCTGACCCACTTACATTTACCAATATTAATGGCAGATGTAAGAAGCTCACTTACAATATGAACCTCATTCTCTGCATTATTAGCTACAGTTAAGAAATGAATATATACTACTTTTAAATGCTTTATAGCTTCTAGGATAACTTTTACTGAACCTACTACCTTATTATCCTTAAAGAAAAATAATATTCCTTCACCAAAATTATAAACCTTTGTATTAAATTCCTCTTTTATTTGTGGTATAGATTTATCATTTTTTTCTAAGCTATTTAAATATAATTGTACCGCTCTTATTTCATCCCCATTTAAATTTATAAACTCTTTTATCATCTCAGCCCACTCCTATTCCTTAACCCAGTACTTAGTACAATCATTGCTTCTATCTATAAATCCATACTCAATTAAAGCTCTTCTTATGGTTGCATAGTCCTCAAAAATCCTTTTTAATACTCTATTTATTTCCTTCTCAGTATAAGTCCTACCAGTAGAGAAGTTTTTCACTATTTCCCCTAAAACTATAATCTTTTTCTTTTCCTTAGCTGGGTAGGATTTTAAAGCATTTGTTTCATCCATATATGCCTTAATAGTTACTTCTCTTTCCTTATCAGTAATGTTATATCTATCATCTAAGGTTGTAGCAGTTTTGTGAGGGTCTGTTATAACTTCCTTATCTAAAACATTTATCTCCTTTGATGCTGTATCACTTAAAAGCTCCATTACAGCTAAAAATAGCCTAGCTTGCTTTTCCTTTTCCCTTAGCTTAAATCTGTGGTTTCTAATAGTTGATTGGGCTATGCCAAGCTTTGTTGCTATCTCCTTGTCTGAAAACCCTTGAGCCATTAATTTTATTAGTTCTCTATGAATCTCAGACATTCCTGTAAAGTCTGAATTCATATTTAATAAATAACCTAAGGAAGAATTATGCACTTCTTTAATATGGATTTCAGTTATTTTTTTTGCATCATAAAAATCCTCTTCTTTCTTAAATATTCTCCCCTTTTCAAAGCTACTATTGCAAAATATACAAGTAAACTCTTCTGCTCCTTCAATGTAACCTTTTTTAATCTCATCTATAGATGACTCCCATAAAATTTCATTCACCTTCATTACTCTCACTCCAATTCCAAAGTTTTCTAATTATATTTTATATAATAATTTCACTTTTGTCTATATATAACTAAACATTTTTAATATTTGTTTGCTTTTTTAAAAACCGCACTTAAATACCAGTAATATATTTAAATTTACTCTTAAAAGTCTTACTAGTGCTGTTAATATAGTTATATATGAATAGTAATTACCATTTTCCCATTTATTAACTGCTGGTGTTGATATACTCAGGTAATCAGCAACTTTTTCTTGAGTTAACCCTTGAGCGTTTTTTCTCTTTTATAATTATAAGTTGAATTTAATTATTACTTGTGATACGGCATTTTTGTTTATAAAAATAGCCTTAGGCAAGTTATATCAATGCCTAAGGCTATAAACCGCATTTACTTATGATACGGTTCACCGTATCATAAGTAAAGAATCAAGCTTTTTTATTATACCTCTCTCACCATTTATATTATTAATTTACCACTCTCAAAAATTGATATAAATAGAGTCCTTAAGCCGTTTTATATCACTTATAGGTGGTAATCCAAACATTCGCGCATACTCACGACTAAATTGAGATGGGCTTTCATAACCAACCTTATAACCTGCCTCCGCTGCTTCTAATACTTCTGAAAGCAGCAGTCTCCTTGCTTCTTGTAATCTAATCTGCTTTTGATATTGTAGCGGACTCATTGCAGTAACCTTCTTAAAGCAATGGTGCAACGATGAAGAACTCATATTAATTTCCTTTGCTAATTCATCAATCCGCAAAGGTTTCTCAAAATTATTATTAATCAAGTTAATAGCTTTTGAAATAGCTCGTGCATGGCTGCCTATCATAGCAAATTGCTTCAATATGTATCCATGTTTATCTTGTAAAACTCTATAAAGTATTTCTCTAATAAATAGAGGAGCAAGAACTGGAATTTCCTCTGGCGTTTCTAAAAGGCTTACAAGTCTTAGCAATGCATCAAGAAGTGATGCATTACCTTTTGTTACAGTTAATCCTCTTTCCAAGCCAGGCTTTTCTTCAAAATCTTGTTTTGATTCTTTGATGATATCAAGAATTTGATCTGAATTAAAACTAAGCCTGACACATAAATATGGCTGTTCAGGAGTAGCTTCAATTATTTTGCCTATAATAGGTAAATTAACAGATGCGACTAAATAAGAGCTTGCATCATATCTATAACTTTCTTTTCCTAGAATTACAGTTTTCGCACCTTGTACAATTACGCATATGGATGGGATGTAAATCGAATGCAGTGGTTCTGAAATATTAGATGCACGTATTAAATCCAATGATGGTATATCAGTTGATTGAAATCCATCTCTATAAGTAAATTTCTCAACTAGAGAAGCCAGACGCCTTTGCTGATTACATAATTTATAATTTTTTATATCGTAAATCCTTTTTTCCATAATAATATCTCCTCATAAAAAAATTATAATTTCTTTTGCAGGATTGTGCAATGATTAGGAATAAATAGGCTACCTATTCATATCTAAATTATCCTATAATCAAATCAATAAATAAAGAATATGCAAGACAAAAATATTTACTCAATGTAAATACTCTCATATATCTTTAATTATAAGTAAATTATTTTAATGGAGGTTTATATCAATGAGAAACTTAGAAGGTAAAGTTGCAATAATAACAGGTGCATCTAGAGGAATAGGAAGTGCTATAGCTAAACAATTATCTGCACTTGGAGCTAAAGTAGTTGTCAATTATTCTAATAATGCAGTAAAAGCAGAAGAAGTTGTAGAAGAAATAACTAAATCAGGTGAGCAAGCTGTTGCAATTAAAGCTGATGTTAGTAATATAAAAGACGTTGAAAAATTATTTTCAGAAACAATAACTAAATTTGGAAAGGTAGATATATTAGTAAATAATGCAGGCGTAATACTTTATAAATTACTTTCCGATGTAACAGAAGAAGAATTTGATAAGCTTTTTAATATAAATGTAAAGGGTACTTATTTTGCATGCCAACAAGCTATGAAACATATGGAGAATAACGGAAGAATCATTAATTTTTCAACCTCAGTGGTTGGAAGTATGTTTCCTACTTATAGCGTTTATGCAGCCACAAAAGGAGCAGTTGAACAAATCACACGCCAATTAGCAAAGGAATTTGGTCCTAAAAAAATTACAATTAATGCTGTAGCACCTGGTCCAATAAATACTGAACTTTTCAACGTTGGAAAGACAGATGAACAGATAGAAGCAATTAGACAAATGAATTCTTTTGGACGTATTGGTGAACCAGATGATATAGCAAATGCTATTGAATTTTTAGTTAGTGATAAGGCTCAATGGATAACAGGTCAAACTCTTCGAATTAATGGTGGATATGTTTAATACTCTCATCTATAAAAGAAACAAAGTTTTTTAGCCAATATCCCCTAAGCCCGCATTATTCCAGCATATTCTGAAGAATATATATTCTAATATTCTTCAGAATAAATATGGCTTAGAATATATATTCTTCACAATATTTATGGTAAAGAATATTAGAATACACTAGTTATCTACAGCAAATAGAGGCCGTTACATCTAAAACAGCCTCTACCTTTTATTAATCTTCATCTATTTTTACTCTCAGCATTCTATTCTTAACTTTTACTGCATATTTTAATTCATATACTGGTATGCCTTTATTAATTGCATCTGCAATTTCATCCATTTCTTTTTTAATATTTTCTTCATCAGCATACCATCCAAGTACAGTTGATTTTTCTCCCCAAAGTGCTCCGCTATTAATACCGATTAACCAATATTTAGGCTCATCTTTTTTTGCTTTATACATTACACTTGACGCTGAAACTTTATAGCAGTTAACAATTGATTTTCCGTCATATGATTTAATAGTAATTTTTCCAGTTGGCAGAATTACATTATTAGATAAAGGCTTATTATTTTCACTAGACCTTATCTCACTCAACATCAAATAATCTAAAGATACATTAAATTCTTTAGATAAGATAAGCAATTTCTCCATTTCTGGATATCCACTTCCCTGCTCCCATTTAGAAACTGCCTGGCGGCTTACTCCAACTATTTCTGCTAGTTTCTCTTGTGAAATATTTCTTTCTTGCCTAATTAATTTTAAATTATCTGAAAAACTCATGACTCCATACCTCTTTTCTTTATTATTATGTGTAAATTATAATGAGTTTTACACTAAAATAACACCAACCTGTAATTGCAAACCCGCAACTTGTATTTGCATTGCCAATAAACTGCATAAAAAACTTAGTTATAAATTACTTCTTATTAAAATTATTTCATTAAATAAAAATAATCACACTACCAACCCGAAATTTTAATAGTGTGATACTTTAATAGAATATTTACTTTTTATATCTTATAAATCATTATACATATTTCTTTAATAGATTTAAATTTAAAGCTCTAGAAAAATAAGTTCCTAATTAAGGCTAGATTTCAATATATTAAATGTTAATATATTTATTGCTCCCAACTTTCGTAATGAACCATATCTTCAAGCTTCTTTCTTGGGCGAGCTTTAGGAGTTTCATCTGGATATCCAATAGTTAAGACTCCAACTACATATTTATCTGACGGTATATTTAATACTGGTCTAATTTCTTCCTGTGTGAATTCTGCAACCCAGCAAACGCCTAGTCCCAAGTTATTAGCTTCCAGTAGCATATATCCTGTTGAAATTGAAGTATCTCTAATTATTCTTTTTAATTCATCCTGAGGACTGTTATCATCTAAATACACATCCCCTTCTTTAATTCTGCAACGTATATCTGCAACACATACAATAAATACTGGAGCTGTAAACATCCATTTTTGATTATGAGAAGCTTCTACTATTTTTTGTCTCATTTCTTCAGATTTAACCACTATGTAATGCCAAGGCTGAGTATTGTTACCTGATGGAGCAAGCCTTGCACTTTCTAGTAATTCATTTATTTTTTCGTTTTCTACTGGTTTATTACTATATTTTCTTATGCTTCTACGCATTTCAATTTCTTTAATCATTTATATAAATCCCTCTCTTCATGGAATTTTAGTACATTTTACACATAATTATAACATATTCAATAGAACACTATTCTTTATTTTAGAAGGACATCTTTTCTAAATAACTACTTTATAATGCTATAAATATATGAATCATGATATGTACCATGATGATAACGATATTTTCTCAATATACCTTCTCTTAGAAATCCTGCTTTTTGCAATACCTTTTGAGCAATGATATTCTCCTCGTCAGTATCAGCTTCTATCCTTACTATTGGGTAATTCTCGAATATATACTTTACTATTAAATTAAGTATAACTGTTCCATTTCCTTTGTTACAATTATCGGAACTTAGAACTAAGCCAATTCTCACAATTCCTTGTCTATAAAAACTTAAGTAGAGCAATCCAATTGTTTGCTCTTCTCTTTCTACATTCAATATTTGAAACTCAGAGGAGCAAAAACCATCTTTCTCATATTCAAGTTGTAGTTTTCGAAATGATTCAAATTGAAATTCTTGATAATTTCCACGTGTCTTTTGTGAATTAAATTTATAAATTACTTTTAAATCACGTTCCTCAATAGTTCTTATATTAATATCTCCTTCTGTAATCATTTTTTATCCTCCTCCAGTATATATCTTTAAAATAATTTAAATTGTTCCTTCTAAAAATATCTTCAAACTACAAACATCATTAAATATATGATTTGCATTAATTTTTTTCAACTCTTCTAAGTCAACACTATTTGACCACGCTACTGATAAACACGTTACGCTTGCTTTTCTACAGGCCACTACATCAGAAAGTGCATCACCCACATAGCAAAATTCATCCTTATTAATACAATATCTTTTTAGAATCTTTATAATGTTATTGTACTCCATTAATTTTCCTAATCACTCTACATGGATTTCCAACTGCTACACTATTTTCAGGAATATCCTTTGTTACTACACTACCTGCCCCTATAACACTTCCATTTCCAATATTAACTCCAGGTAAAATAATAACTCCGCCTCCAATCCAACATCCATAACCTATAGTAATAGGAAGTGCATAAGTATGGCAAAAATATTCCCCAGTTTCTGGATTCCAATTTTCTACTAATCGGTCCTCTAGCTCTATTGGATGAGTTGCTGTATAAATTTGCACATTAGATGCAATTAGTACATTATTGCCTATAATGATTTTATTGCAATCTACAAAAGTACAATTCATATTAACAGATACATTATTACCAATATGGATATTGCGGCCATAATCACATATAAATGGAGATCCGACCGATACATTACTCCCTATTCTACCAAAAAGGTGCCTTAGAATTTCTCTTTTTTCTTCCTTATCCTCATAGCTAAGACTATTATATTTTGAAAGTGATACTCTTGCTGTCTTTTTAAACCCTAAAAAAATTTCATCATGACAGTTATAATTCTCTCCTGCCATACATTTTTCTAATTCTGTTTTCATATTATAATGCTCCTTTTTTCGTAATTGCGTTTATCAATAGTATAAGAAACATCTTGTTACATATCTAGTAACAAGATGTTTCAAAATTCATATTCTTCTTGCCAATGCTTCTATAAGAAATAACACTGGTACTTGTGTAGTAGCATTATATCCACCATTAGCTTGATGCATATCCATATTGTATGAAATATTCCAGTCTGACATCTTAGCAATAGTCGAATTGGACTGATTCGTTATACTCAAAATGTTACATTTACTAACTTTGAATTGATTTATTAAGTCTATAACACCCTTTGTTTCTCCAGAAACTGAAAGTGCAATTACCACTGTAGTCTTCATATCCTTCGTAATTGGATAAAATGTATCTTCCAATCCCATTGAAAATTTCCCCAAGTTAGAGAAATATCTTGCCCCATATTTCGCAAGTGCACCAGATGAACCTGAACCTAAAAATAACACTGTTTCTGATTTTCTAATCACCTCTGCACCTTGCTCTATTTTCTGCTCAAAGGAATTAATGTTAGTTTTCTTAAAGTAATTTAACATCTCAGTCAAATCACTTTGTGGTGGTATTTCCTGCATTCTATGTACATATTTTTCAAGTCTTTCTTTGAATTCCTTATACCCATCACAATCTAACTTATTGCAGAATCTAATAATCGTCGATGTTGATACCTGAATTGCACTAGCTAATTCTCGAATAGTCATATAATGTATTTTTTCTTCATTCTCAATAATATACTTATATATCTTTATTTCAGTTTCATTAAATCTTTGAATATTATCATACGAAAACATTGTCTCCTCCAACAAAGTTACTATTTATCTTTTAATTACCTTAAGATTACGATACACTTCTTGCCTTTACATTTCAAACTCCAGGTAAATTAACACTCGTGAACACTAATGCTTCCTTCTTTGAATGCAAGATATTCTGAACTAGCATCGATTGTGTAGATATAATATTCTCCAGGCTCATCTGCTGTTATTTCATAACTTCCTGATAAATCTTTAAAATTTTCTCCTTTTACCATTTTCCCATTTACTACATGGCCGATTACTGCTGTTTGATTCTTCGTTGCTTTTGATTGATATTTATCAAAATTAAATACTAATGAATCTCCTTTATTTAGTTTCCAACCGCTACCATCATTCTTCGTAAATACACCTATACTACCATTTGTCTCTATTATCTCTGGAGCTATATATTCATTGTTTTTTTCTTTTGTTACAAAGTCACTAATCAAAGCTGAATCCACTAGATTCATTTCATCAGGTATATTTTTTATAGTTTTACTATATTTCAACATGTTATGCTCATCATATTCTTCTACCTGCCCTTTTCCCTCTACAACTTCCGTCCCAACTAAGTGCTTATTCTTTTCTGTAATGTACGCGGCACCATTTATTGTATATTTATTATATTGTGTATTGTGATAAAAAATTAAAAAAGCTATAATGCAACAAACTAAAACACTACAAAATGCAATAATTTTTCTTTTCATAATATCTTCACACCTTTTCATATAATATATGTAAATTATAACACATTTTTGTAACCGCAGTGTCCTGTAGTTCCTAGGAATCTTTTCACAGGTACTAATTATATTTTGCAAATTTAATGATATTTTATTGTTTAGAAATGACAGAACAATTATATTTGTACTTAACCCCTAACCTTTAGTTCTATAAAATTCAAATTTCTAATTATTAGCCAAAACTAAAAATGCTAACAATAAAATAACTAAAATCGTTCCAACTAATGCAATAATATTTATAATTTTATTTGCTTTAAACTCTGTCTTAAATAATTTAAGAAAAATAAGATAAATTGTGATTCCAAAGATTCCTCCAAAGGTATTTCCTATAATATCAGTTATATCTGATGCACCTATTGCGAATATGAACTGTAATACCTCGTATAGCAGACTTACTCCTGCTATCAAAGCTGCTTTTTTCATGAAAGACCATTTACGTTTTATCATACCAATATAGATTCCAAACGGCACAAATACAAGTATGTTATCATATATTTCCGAAAACTCGATCCCTCCATTTACTATTACAGATTCATGAAATGGAATTATGTTAATACTTCGAGAGTATCCTAATTCTTTAAATGAGAATTGCATTTTAAACAATATAATCCATGTTAACACTACTAAATATGCTAGTAGTAAACAAATTGTTAGTATCTCTTGTTTTGTTTTTTTATTTTCCATATGTATTTCCCACCCCCTTTAATGCTTTTACAAAAATTATTATTAATATTCCGATAATGCTAAAGCTCAATTTTTTTATTCTAAATTTAAATAATCACTTATTCTACTGAAATATTAACTGCAAGTTTATTATTTCAGCATATATAACTTACTACTTTTAGTATATTGCTATAACATTAACCATTTATGAGTATAAAATTAAAAATACCTTAATATTTCGATAATTAGTTGCACACATCATTCTATTATTCAAAAAACACAGCTTTATCTTCAAGTAATTTTATATTTCATCTAACTTTAATTAACGAAACCCTATGACTTATAAAACAAAAAAATCCCATCATCATCTTGAATAATGGGATTTTGCTGTTTATTTTTTATTACTTTATATACAAATATTTATTGTAACTATCGCTTCCACTATATTATAGTTACATTGTCTAACTTAGCCTTGAAGCCTTTTAAAATTGCATAAGTAAGTTTATCCATAGTTGCACCATCAAAAATAGCTTTCTTAACTTCTGTCTTAAAGGAAACATTCCTTAAGATTGCATTCTTAAAACTTGTTCCTTTAAGTCCTGAGTAATCAAATATTGTACCATTTAGCTTTTGACCATCAAAGCATAATCCTGATAGATCTGAATAACTAAAATCTGTATTATCTAAAATTGTATCTTTAAAGCTCGCTCCTTTTAGGCTTGCTTTATTTATTTTTGCGCTGCTTAAATTAGCTCCATCAAACTTGGCATTGCTTAAATCACTACATTTAAATGAACTATCTCTTAAGTTAGAATTACTAAAATCGGCGTTCTTAAGAGCACTATAGTTAAATTTTCCTTTAACTATCTCTACACCTTTAAAATCTGAATCTTCCAAAGGGCTCTTGGAAAAATCAATACCAACAAGTTGTTGTAACTCTCTAGTTTTTGAAGTAATACTTTCTACAATTTCTGATACCTCTCCAATAGATTCAATAGTTTTATTATATGCTTCATCTTCATCATATCCATTATTCTTTAAGTCATTTAATTTCTCTTGCAGGTCAATAAATAACTCTTCTTTTATTTCCTTAACAGCCATTAAATCATTATATGGAGTAAATATATAATCCAAGTGCTTTCTTAATTTTTCACTCATCTTAATTTCACCTCTTAAATTAAATTATCTAATATCTTCTTTGCATTTTCCCAATTCTTCTTATTTTCAATATATAATTCTTTACCTTTATCAGTAATTTTATAATATTTTCTTCGTCCACCTTGAGTTTCTTCACCCCAATAAGATGTTACACATGCTTCTGATTCTAATCTTTTAAGACTAGAATACATGGTTGCTTCTTTAAGTTCATATTCACCATTAGAAGCCGAATGCACAGTTCTAGATATTTCATAACCATACTTATCGCCTCCAAGCAAAAGTTTTAGGATAATTGTATCTATATGCCCCCTCACTAGATCAGAGGATATTTTAGAATTAAGCAATATACTCACCTCCTTGAATACAATATATAACACATTACTTTGCCTGTCAAGGTAATATTGCAGACATACAAAAGAATTCTACTTAAATCCAAATTAAAATTATATGTACAAAACTCTCAGTAACACTCACTTCTTCACTTTTTTATTGCTTATTTAATAAAATATATTTTTTCATTCCTTCACCACTTTTATTCTTCCTTCATCGTATCCAAATCCCGCCGCTCTTCAGCAAATACAACTTTTTCAATATAAATTTAATTAATTATCAAAAATTTAAACTTATTCTTTAAATATGTATTAACATGATAAAAAACTAAATTATGTGCCTGCATGGTGCATTTTGGCATGTTTATCAATTAAGTTTTGATTAGATTTCCAATATTTCTATATAATCAACTTGACATTATAAATAAAAATAGTATAATTACCCTGGGTAATAGTTAACCATGGTAACTATATATTTTCGGGAGGGTATAATATGCAAGGACTATTTCAACGCTTTTTTTCACTACATCGACCTCTTATAAGTAAGCTAAATGAATTACTAGGTGAATATGATCTTTCTTATTCATTATGGCAGGTTATTCTATATCTAAAAAATAACCAACCATCTTCCCTAGTAGATATTGCTAACTACTATAATATCGAAAAGCCTAGCATAACACGAAGAGTTCAACGTTTAGAAGAACGACTAATAGTAAAAACAATATCTGGTAAAGATAGACGTGAAAAAATAATTGAGCTAACTGAAATCGGTGAAAAACTTTATGATGTATGCCGTGAAAGAATAACTCAATTAGAAAATGACGTGGTAAAGGGTATTTCAGAAGATGATAAAATCATAACATTTGAGACACTTCCTAAAATACAAAAAAACATTACGAATGAAAAGGAGATATAAAAAATGGATAAACCTAAATTATGGACGAAAAATTTCTTAATTGTTTCGACGGCAAACTTTTTTCTTTATTTTACATTTTATTTATTGATGGTTACTATAACCACATTTGCAACAGAAAGATTTCATGCATCACCAAGTGAGGCTGGATTAGCTTCTGGTATATTTGTAATAGGAGTACTTCTTTCACGTATTTTCTCTGGAAGATATATTGATCAAGTTGGATGGAAGAAAATGCTTTATATCGGATTTATTTTATTTTTAGCTACTACATTTTTATATTTTTTAGTGAATAGTATGGTATTCTTATTCATTAATCGTTTCTTAAATGGTGCTGCAATGGGAATTGCTTCAACAGCAACTGGAACTATTGTAGCAAAGATAATTCCAAATGAACGCCGTGGAGAAGGTACTGGGTATTATGCATTAAGTCTTACTATTGCTGCTGCAATTGGACCTTTTTTAGGCATGTTTATTACTGAGCATTCAAACTTTTATATGAATTTTGTTGTATGTATTATTTTCTTAATACTTAGTTTTTTTGCTGTCTTTTTTATAAAAATTCCAAAGTTAGAAATTGTAAAAGGACATTCAAATAATAATAAAGATTTTTCTTTGCATAATTTCTTTGAAATAAAAGCTATTCCTATTTCAATTATTGCTGGAGTAATTGCTCTTGGTTATTCAAGCATCCTTACTTTTATAAGCTCTTATTCTAAAGAAATTAATTTAATGAGCGTTGGAAGTCTCTTCTTTATCGTTTATGCGGTATTTGTTTTACTTTCAAGACCTTTTACTGGACAAATGTTTGATAAAAAAGGTGAGAATTTTGTTATGTATCCAGCAATAGCATTGTTTGCCTTATCTTTATTTTTCCTTAGTCAAACTCATGGAAGCTTAACTCTTTTATTAGCTGCTGCTATATTAGGTCTTGGTTATGGTACAACTTCATCTAGTGTACAAGCAATTGCAATAAAGGTTTCACCAAAACATCGTATAGGATTAGCGACTTCTACTAACTTTATATTTCAAGATTTAGGGGTTGGTATTGGACCATTTATATTAGGTTACTTTGTCCCATTAATAGGATATCGTGGCTTATATATGATGATGGCAGCAGTTGCAGTTCTCTGCATTTTCTTATATTATTGCCTACACAGCAAGAAAGCAACTTCTATAAATGATGATACTGAATCAATAATGGCTTAGAAATTTAATATAATTAATAATAACAATCAAGAAATAATCTTGTATTTGCAAATAGAAAAACTAATGGAATTTAATCATATAATCCCATTAGTTCTTTTATTTTTACTATTTTTAATTTCTTATAACAAATCTTATAAACAATATCATTCTTAGTTTTCTTAAAACAATCTGATATTTACTACAGTATTCTTTGTCTATATTATATTCCTCTCTTAATCGCAAATATCTTACGTAACTTGGAAGTACTCCTCATCTAAGATAACAATCTAACAATATAAGTAATTATTATAAATAAACCTGCGACTATCGCAATTATTCCGCCAGTCTTACTTCCTTTATTAGTCTCTTCTGAATCCATACTTTTTAATAAGTTAATTTCATCTAAACCACCAAATAATAGAGAAAACCCCAGAAATATAAATGCAATATCACTATGAATAAAAAATATTGAAATAATTGTGAGTCCGCTAAATATAATGCTTACTATAAGAAATACTTTATTGTTAATTTTCAATTTTAACACCTCTCACACATTATAATTTATACCTATTTTCCTACTTTCTGATTTTTTCCAGCGGATATCATCCAATTTTTAAATCATTATAGCAATTTTCATAATAAAATAAATATATATGTTGTAAAAATAATTCTTCATAGTAATTCTAAAAATATTGCAATAATTTTATCCGTAATTTTGAACTGTGCATTGTGAATTGCAATATATTACATAAAATAAAACATATCATCTATACCTTAGAGATCATCTCACTTAGTAATTTTAGAGAAGTAACACACATTATGATGATAATTATTAATGGCTGCATCGTAATACACCTGATTATTTCATACATCCTATCAATGATTCTATGTGATTTTCTTTTATTCCTTCTACTACTAATCTCGCTATCTCCTTTGCTCCTTTTTCCAAAAAGTGAGTATTGTCTTGAATCCCATCGGGATGATTGAGATTTTCACCTGGTTTCACCCATAAGAATATCTCTTTAGTTTTCTCTATTCCTATTTGCTCAAATAAACGCTTACTTTTTTCACCCATATCTATTAATGGTACGCTTAATTCAGCCGCAAGATCTCTTACTGCTACAAGATAATCTCCATGTGTGTCTTTTATAATGCCATTTTCATCAAAATTTCTTCTATGTATAGATGTTAGTAATACTGGGTGCGCACCAGCATTTCTAGCAACTTTAATATATTCAGTTAAATAAGCTTTATATGTAGTAAATGGATCTGTATATAATTCCTCATTTTCTTTTTTATCATTATGGCCAAATTCTATAAATAAAAAATCATCCGCCTTAATTAATTCAGATATCTTTTGTAATATTCCTTCATTTATAAAGCTTTTAGAACTTCTTCCATTGATAGCAAAATTACAAATTTCTATATCACTAGTAAAAAATTCTCCAATTCTTTCTCCCCATCCTGTTTCTGGTTTTTCATCCGGTAATTTTGTAGCAGCTGTAGAATCACCTGCAATAAAAATTTTTATCTTTCTATCCACGTTAATTTAACTCCCTTTCTAATGAATGTATTTCTTGTCCACAATTCACCTAAATTTATCGTAACCGCGCTCTGAATTTCTTATATAACTTTTCAATTATGAAAAAAGTGATTATAAAGAAATCTATTGTAAATGTAGATAAAAGTAAAAATATTGCTCCTCCACCACATCCATCATCTTCTGAAAAATATAAAAGTCCATAAATACCTATAAAAGCAATTATTAATAATAAAATTACATATCCCATTATGTTTTTATTTAATAAACGTTCCAATACTTTCACTGCAAAATATATAATTCCAGATATAATTAATGCAAACACAGGTAAAATTCCAATTAACCCCATAACACAACTCCTTATTTATTAGCGCACAATTATTTGCAAATATTCTTCTTCTTCACGTCTACTTAAATATATAAAATATTTGCTCAGAGTAATCTACTCTCAGCTCTTGTTTCAATTATTGTGAAAACCGTCTGAAATATTACAACTGCAATAACTGAAAAAATGCTATCAATACTGTTATCCCCATGTACATTCCCCCATATATATGCTGAATATTTTAAATCCTAGAACTCTCATGCTAAATAAAAACCTAAAATATAGAAATTTAACTACAATATATAGATCAATTCTCCTTTAATATTGCATGTACACATTATACTATAAATGTATTTTTTTACAAGTATTCTATGTTGAAATTATTAAATATGAACGCTAAGTAACTTGATTCATTCGCATAGAATTATTTGGTTTGGATTCATTTATAATTTAATGTAGTTCCTAATGAAAAATGAAACAAGATCCTTATTGTTCTTTGTCCATAAAACTTTGCTTATAGCTTTTAAAATAATACTAGAATTAATTATGATGTTTATTCTAATTCATAACTAATGCATTGTTAATTTTTTAACTATGAATTTTATTTACCACTAATTTATAATTATTAACTTCGAGGTAAATAAAATTCATTATCAAAACGACATCATTTTTAAATCCAATAAATATACTTTTAGCCTAAGCCATATATTCTTTAAATGGCAATTGAATTATTCTTCCACTTTCATCACATCGATACTCCTTAGGACATTCAAAACGTATTTTGCCTGATAAATGCATTGCAACGTCAAAAAATGCATTTGCCATAACATCTGGATCCTGGAAAACAGTACCTGCCATATATCCTTTTTGTATGAAATATAGTGATTCTGGAATAGCATCAATTCCAACAACGGGTATATTTTTTGTACCATCACCTTTATTATATCCATGCTTTTGTAAAGCTTTTACAGCACCAACAGCCATAGTATCGTTATTAGCTATTACTACTTCAATTTTATTTCCATATCTAGTCAATAAAGCATCTGTCGCATCTCTAGCTAACTCTTCACTCCAATTGCAAAATTCTGATGCAAGTTGTTCAACTTTTATTCCAGCATCTCTGATTGTCATAATGCAATATTTAGTTCTATCTGTTGACTCATTAGCATTACTGTTAATTCCGCCTTGCAATACTATATACTGCATAATATTATCTTTATTTGTATCTATAGTATTTTTATTACCATTCCATAAATTAGCTAACAATTTTCCTTGTAGCCTTCCTGCCTGCTCTGAATCTGGCAATATATAATAAGCTTTATCATATGATTTAACTATATTTTCATCTACCTTAAGTATTCTTTTGCTAGCAAAAATTACTGGAATATTTTTTTCTTTGATTGAATTAATTAGTTCTTTGGGATCGTTTACTAAATCTACTAAACTTAATATGAGAAGATCGATATTATCGCTTTCTAGAAGATTATTAATAGTTTGATTTTGGATATCTCTGTTATTTTCACTATTATAAAAATTAAATTTAATCCTTCCTTCATTTCGTGATTCAATATCTTCTAGGCTATGCCTTAAATCAATAACATAAGGATCATCGAATCTATAAAAAACCACTCCTACATTTACTGGATTTGTTGAATCATTATGGCTATTTAGTGGGACTGCTTCAATTAAGGTTTCCATTACTATAACTGTTACTGTAATTATTATTATAATTTTTTTTAATAGCTTCATTCTAAAACCTCCTGTAATTCTATCTAATTTATAGGATTACTTTTAAAAAGAAAATTATTCTAAATTCTATATTAATAATTATAAATACGTTCTTATAATATGATATTTAAGTTTTTTATACTTCTTTTATATATCAATTGATATTCACTTTAATTTTAAAGAATACTTCATATTTAACATTCTAAACCTACATTTTATAGAATTTCTATATGAAAGCAAAAAATATGGTAAATTCATTTCTGAATATTACCATATTTAAGTAATCCTCTAAATTAATTTTTTTTATATACGGCATATAATTTTATAAATACTTTTCTTATTATTAATAAAACGTAATAAAGAATCACTATATCAAGGAATAAATTTACTATATTAATGTTCATTCCAATATTTCCATTAAATAAGTTACTGAATAAATAAAAACTTCCTCCGTCTCCTTGATATACAGACCAATAATTTAAAGGAAAGCCAAACGCGTACTCAAAAAAGCTTCCCATATTCTGTTCTATTTTCCCTGGCAAAACAAAGGTGCTTGTTAAAACTATAAATATACTTAATTTACATTCCAAAGTCTCTATTCTTCTCTTACCATTCATATTTTCTAATTCTAAAGTTTCTTTTAAGAACATATATCCAAAAACAACTGCCGGTATTAAAAATATTAAAGATATAATTGCTGTATAATGTAGTCCTGTATCGATATTTGACCATGGACCTAAACCTATAGACTTTAATATAAGATCCCCGTAACTAGGATTTCCGCCCAATGAAATTCCAAATAATATTCCTAAAGCAAACAACATTAATGAAGTTATTCCTAGCAATACCTTTCTGTTAATTTTACTCAAAATTCACACCTCTATTTAAACAATATTTTAACTTTAATTACTTATATATACATTATATTCTTTAAATCCATGTTTCACAATATCTCTTTTGCCATTGAGCTATTACATGTTATCTTCAACTAAGAACCTGGCTTTCTAACTTTTAAATTTATTATCTCCCATGATACATAACACTAAATTTTTCATTTACTACAATTTCATATTGATTTTCAAAAAATATATCTGCCAACATCTATACGACTCTACGAATAATAGTTTTACTTATGTTTATAATAATTAAGAGATAAATATATTGAAATACCAAATCAGAATGCATATCTTATTATACAAAAGCACTTAATGAATATTTCCAGGGGAATATTAAAGGTACAATGTTTAATTTAGGCGCAACTTGCCACCTAATTCATGACTTTACAGTTCCTCAACATGCTAATGTTCGCTTCTTTGCTTTCATTAATCTAATTCTATCAACCAATTGTGATTTATAATATTCCATTTTAAATCCAATACATATAAGGACTGAACTAATGAAGTTCAGTCCTTATATTTTCAATGCTACGCATGAGTTTGTAATACTATCCACTATATAGATAAACAATTCAAGAATTAGACTTATTAGATGAACATATTTACAAATTTTCTAAAACTTCGAGTTCATATCTTCACTAGAAATCATAAATATATTTGTGAAGAAAACATTTGAAAATGAGCTGTTAAAAGTTCTTAGCTGTAGGTTGTTCCAATTTAGCTTGTCAAACTGAAAGTTGGAGCATGCTAAATTGGATACAATCTGCCGCTTAGAAACTTCAGCGATATTTTCATAGCTTTTCGGAACAAAATATTTATGATTTCGGTAAGTTATCACATAAGTTTAGTTTTAAATTTGGATATCTATATAGATATCCAAACTTAGAAATACACTTATGCATAGCATAGCTATTTTTACACAAACTAGTACTAGTTAA
>NZ_JAKGTE010000034.1:0-56425 GCF_022324665.1 Clostridium sp. YIM B02500
TCCTTGGAATATATAATTTCTAAGAATATTTTCTTAAATAACCATTTGTAAAAATTAGTTATTCAACAACCTATATTAAAGAAAAATATTGTTATTCTTTAGTAGATTAGTGGCAATTTATATAAGAAAAGCTAACAATATGTATAAATAAGTATTAAATGTAATAGATTAATGTTATAATTAGTTAAGGAATAATGTCAAGTTAAGGAGATGAGGAATATGAATAGGACTTATGTTGGAAAATATTTAGATGAATGTTTAAATAATGCTTCAAAAGAATTAAATGTTGCAGAGGAAGACCTAAACTATAAAATAATTAATGACAATCATTCATTTATCAATAAAAAAGTTGAAATAGAAGTTATGGATGTTGATTTATATTCCTCAAGTTCTAATAATAATCTAAATTATACGGAAGATTTCACGAAAGATGTTGCTAAGAAAAGAGTTGTAACTAATGAGGATAATGTAATTAACAATGATGAAAATGGAGTTAAAGTAGAAAATGGTAATGTAGTAGTAATAGAAGGTTTAAGCAAAGTAGATAAAGAACAGATAACAATTAAACCTTGTGAAAAAATCAAACTTTTTATTAATGGAGAACTATGTAGTGAAAAAGGACCATATGAAATAACTCAATCTGATAAGATAGATTATATAGGGGAGAAAATAGAACAAGTAAAGAAAATATCAGTGAACATTTCAGTGGATAAAATGAAGGGATATATAAAGGTAGAATATAAACCAGCATACGTATATAAACTTAGGGATAAGCCAATAGCTAAAGATTTGATTCTTAAGGCGATGAAGGTAGAGAAAAATTATCCTGAAAAATATACATTAACAGAAATAAAGGAAATATTAAGGCAAAATAAGATAACTGAAGGAATAATATATAAAAATCTTATAGAAGCATGTGCATTAGGAAATGGAGAAGAGACGTTAATAGCTGAAGGTATTAGTGCTATTGATGACACTCCAAATGAAATTAAAGTGTTATTTGATATTGGAGAAAAGAGGATAGTAAATGAAAACTCAAATGAAAAGATAGATTATAGGAATGTATATTCTATATCCAGTATAACTGAAGGACAAGTTTTGGCAGAAATAATTCCAGGTAAGAGTGGGCAAGATGGTAAAAATATATGTGGTGAAGTATTAAAGAAAAAAACTGTGAAAAGCAGACCTATAAAAATAGGCGATGGATGTAAAGTTGAAGGAAATAGTATAATTGCCACTAAAACTGGCAGGCCATCATCTAAAAATGGAATTTTGAGTGTAAATAGTTTATATAATATTCAAGATGTAGATATAAAATCCGGGAATATATTTTTTGTTGGAGACGTTTATATTAAAGGTAATGTTAAAGAGGGAATGAAAGTTAAATCGGGAAATTCTTTAACTATCGAAAAAAATGTTGACATATCTACCATAGTGGCAGGAGGAGAAATTAATATCAAAGGAAGCGTGATTAAATCAACTGTTCTTACTGGACAAGTAGATATGGAAAAGAAAATATATTTGGAAAAGTTGAATGAATATAAAGATATCATATCAAAACTTATAAGTGGGGTTGAAAAGTTAAATGAGTCTAGCAATAACTCTAAAAAAATTTCTGAATTGGTTAAAATTCTTATAGAAAACAGGTATAAATCTATACCTAAATTGTCTTTAAATATAATAACTCATAGTATTTGTGAAGATAGTGATAATAATGATTTAGTAAGTTTTATAAGAAGTAAAATGATGGGATTAAACTTATCAAAAATAGAATCAATAGAGGATTTAAGAAATCTTGAAGAGTTAATAACCAATGAAATAGAACTGTTAGAAGATAATATGATAATTCCAGCAGACATATATATAGGCTATTGTCAGGATTCTTTAATAAAATCTACAGGAAATATTATTATAAAAGATAAAGGACAATATGTTTCGAATTTAACAGCACTAAATGATATTATTTTTTTACGTGATGATTCAGTAGCCAGAGGGGGCGTTATATCAGCAAGAGGAAATATTAAACTTGGAATAGTTGGGAGTCCTTCGGGGGTAACAACCAAATTGGAAGTGTTGCAAGGAGGAATTATAACTGCAAAAATTGCATATAGCAATACAGTTTTTTGCTTTGGAGAAAGATTAAAAACATTAGATGTCTCAAGTAAAGATATTAAGGCATATGTCAATAAAGAAGGAGAAATAATAATTGAGAAGTTTGTACTGTAAAGAATTATAGATTTTCTCATGTGTGTTGATAGGATTTCAAATTTTTACTTTGATTATTTAGGTGAACATTTATTCAATTAAAACATACTATAATATAAAATGAATTTTGTTCTCTAAAGTTTGGAGGAAAAATATGAGATATGAAAAAATTGAATTAACGTATTCGTATAATTCACTAGAACCATACATTGATGAAGAAACTGTAAAAATACACTATACTAAACATCTTCAAGGATATGTTGATAAACTAAATAATGTGCTTAAGGGATATGAGAAATTTACAGAGGGAAAAACCTTAGAGCAAATACTTTCAAATCCAAATAAAATACCTAAAAAAATTTATCGAGATGTTATAAATCAAGGTGGAGGTGTATTAAATCACAATTTATATTTTTCAATTCTTTTCCCTTATCCTAAAAAGGAACCTGAAGGGAAACTACTTAACGAAATAGTTAGTACTTTTGGTTCACTAGAAATGTTAAAGAAGCTTGTTAGCGAAACTGCAATAAATAAATTTGGATCAGGCTATGGCTGGCTAGTTAAAGATAAACGTGGTAAGCTGAAAGTTGCAAATAGTTCAAATCAGGATACACCTCTAAGTTTTGGATTTACTCCAATACTAACAATAGATGTTTGGGAGCACTCGTATTATCTGAAATATAAAAATTTACGTGGAGATTACGTTAAAAACATATGGAATTTAATTGACTGGGCGCGAGTTGAGGAATTGTATAAGAATGATAATTTGGTTTGATTTTAATTTCCGTCAATAAAGAGAGCTTTACTTTAGTTAAAGTTCTCTTTTATATATGTACTAAAATAAAATCAAGATGGTATATAGTAAATTATTATACACAATTCATAAAATAAGAATTATAATAAAGGAAAATTTAAAATTAATTTTGGGGTAAGGAGAATACATATGGCGGAATTAAAAAAAATATTAGGACCAAGATTAAAGAGTATATTAGAAGAAAATATAAACATTAAAGAGAAACTCATAAATGAAAAATATTTAACAAATACTTTAGTTAGGAATAGTTGTCTAGAATATATGAATGAAGAAAGGGTAGAGATTAGCGCATGCAAGTTCGAAAATGTTGTGTTTAGGGAGTGTTGTTTAAGAAATGTAGACTTAGTAGATATAATATTTGAAAATTGTGATTTATCAAATATTGATTTTTCAAATGGAAGTATACATAGAGTAGAATTTAATAATTGCAAGCTTTTAGGATCTGATTTTAGTGATAGTAGTATACAAGAGGTTCTTTTTAAAGATACAGTTAGCAGATACTCAAACTTTGGATATTCAAAGGTCAAGAATGTAAAATTTCAGGAATGTGATATGCAAAGTAGTATGTTTTTGGAATGTAGCTTTACGTATGTTGCATTTAATGGATGTGATTTAGCTAACTCTGAGTTTACTAATACTCCTCTTAAAAAAGTAGATTTTAGAGAAAATAATATATCGGACATATCGTTAACTGGAAAAGAGCTAAAAGATGCTATTGTATCTCCTATGC
The DNA here is from genome assembly GCF_022324665.1 of Clostridium sp. YIM B02500. Classification (NCBI taxonomy): domain Bacteria; kingdom Bacillati; phylum Bacillota; class Clostridia; order Eubacteriales; family Clostridiaceae; genus Clostridium; species Clostridium sp. YIM B02500. The sequence goes on from NZ_JAKGTE010000034.1 coordinate 3,750, forward strand.
AGGCAGTTGAGCTAGCAAGATTTCTTGGTGTAATAGTTAAATAAGTATTATTTCCGTTAAAGTAAAATTGTCTATAGGTGATTTATTTTTCGACTTTAAAGATTAGATTTTTTAAAAGTTAGGGTATTAGTTTCGAAATGTTTTGGAAATATTGATAAACGTATAGAGAGTGATATAATGATTGTAATGTAAAATTAATTTAGGAGGAACAATAAGTGGAAAAGATAGCATTAATTACTGATAGTGCATCGGATATAAGCATCGAGTTATTAGAAGCAAACCAAATAAGGCTTTTGCCATTTAAAATTATATATGCAGATAAGGAATATGAGGATAGAATTGATATAACTCCCCAATTTATGTATGAAAGATTAAAAACAGAAATTCCTAAAACATCGTTACCGAGTATTGAAAAAATAACAAGCGTTCTGAAAGATGTTGTTAGTGAGGGTTTTACGCATGCAATAATAATAACTATTTCATCTGCATTTTCAGGAACATATAATGCAGTAAGACTAATTTGTGAGGAGTTCAAGGAGCTGAAAACTTTTGTTTTTGATTCTAGAACATTAACAATGGCAGAAGGTGCAATGGTTTTGGAAACTTCAAGGTTAATTAGAGAAGGTAAAACATTTAATGAAATAATTGAAATTCTACCTACATACAGAGAGAAGATAGATTTATTTTTTACAATAGATACTTTAGAATATCTTCAAAAAGGAGGAAGGATTGGCAAAGTGGCAGGAACAATAGGGGAGTTTTTGAATCTTAAGCCAATAATAACTGTAGCAGAAGATGGAACATATAGAACTGCAGCTAAAGTTAGAGGTTCAAAGCAAGCTGTATCTAAATTAACCAGTATATTTAAAATGTATTTAGAAAAAGGTAAATATAAAGCCTGGATTTTAGATGGAAATGGTTTTGATAAGGTACAAAACCTATACTGTTTGATAAAAGATTTACCCAATGTAGTTGAGTGTACAATAGCTGGAACAATTGGTCCAGCGCTTGGGGTAAATACAGGACCAGGACTTGTAGGACTCGCAATTGAGAGAATAGATGAATAAGAGGTATTATAAATAAACTTCTAGTAAGTTAAGTGAAATTAAATTTCTAACTTGCTAGAAGTTTAATTTTTTGCATATAAATATTTTTTAATATATAGGAAAAACTAATTTTTATAAAAATAAAGAAAAACAGGAGGAATTAAAATGAATTTTCCAACATCTTTTCCAAAACAAGAACAAAAAGAACAACCAGGACTGGAGTATGAAATGAATCCAGCTCCAATATATGATGATCCAAGTTATAATAAAAAAGGAGATATATTAAAGGACAAGATTGCAGTAATTACTGGAGGCGATAGTGGAATCGGAAAGGCTGTTGCTATAGCATATGCAAATCAAGGTGCTGACATAGTGATTGCTTATTATAATGAAAATAAAGATGCAGAAGAAACAAAAAAAATAATAGATAATATAGGCAGAAGATGTACCTTAATTAAAGGTGATATAAGTGATCCTAATTTTTGTAATAATGTTTTAGAAAAAACTATTAAAGAATATGGAAAAATAGATATATTAGTTAATAATGCAGCAGTTCAATATGAAAGTGCAGATTTCAAGCAAATAAGTGACGAGCAATTTGATAAGACATTTAAGACAAACGTATATGGAACATTTTATATGACAAGGGCAGCATTAAATCATTTGAAAGCAGGTGGATGCATAATAAATACTGCTTCAATAACTGCATATAAGGGAAATGAAACATTAATTGATTATTCAATGACTAAAGGTGCTATAGTTACATTAACAAGATCTTTATCTACTGCATTAGCAAAAGGAAAAACTAATATAAGAGTAAATGCTGTTGCACCTGGGCCAATCTGGACACCATTAATCCCAGCAAGCTTTGATGAAAAAAAGGTTGAGAAATTTGGATCGGATACACCATTGGGAAGAGCAGGACAGCCAGTAGAGTGTGCTGGAGCATACGTATTTTTAGCTTCACAATGTGCTTCATATATCACAGGGCAAGTAATCCATGTTAATGGTGGAGAAATAGTAAATGCGTAGATAAACAAATATTTGTATAATGTTTTTGAAGAACAATTTTACATAAATTATATTAAGAGATTTATATGGGAAGCTTACTTTTAAAGCTACGAAACTAGTAGTAAAATTTATTATATGATTTACATAGATTAAAATTATACTTTATAACATCATAAAATGTTGATTAGAAAATCTAGAGTCAGGAATAAAATCTTGGCTCTTTTGATTTAAGCGATATTTCTATAGAAAGTAAAATATATTAATGAGAAATGCTAAAAGAATAATACTAGCATTTATGTTTGCGGAAACCTTAGATTAAAATATACTATTTATCAACATAAGACAGTAGCTAGAGTTATGGCATCAAATAGATAGGTATATATGTGATTGCGGTTTAAAAGGCAAATTAAAATAAAAAATCTTGACTACACATAGATGAATATCTATACTATATACATAGATTAGTAAAATGGCTAATATTGAAAAAGGAGTTAAATGTGTGTAAGAAATATGATAAGAATGGAAGAATTTTAAAGGCACTTTCAGATCCTAATAGGCTAAAAATAATAGACTTATTATCTTGTGGAGAAAAATGTGCGTGTGAGATATTAGAGAGCTTTGAATTTACACAACCTACTTTATCGCATCATATGAAGGTATTAATAGATTGTGGGTTGGTTAAAGCAAGAAAAGATGGAATTTGGAACTTGTACAAGTTAAACACAAGTAATTGTAACAGATTAGTGCTGTTTTTACTTAATCTAATTACAGAAAATGAGGATTGCGTACAAATTGATAAGAAAAATGAAGATTCTAATTAAAAGTTAATATGAAAGTACGATTTTGTTAATCTTTATAATATACTAAATATAATGTACTTATTAAAAATAATAAAAATTTATAAAAACGGAGATGAAATGAGACAGATTGATTTAACTAAAGGAAAAACATTGAATGTTCTAACAACATTATCAGTACCAATAATGGGAAGTTCATTGCTACAATTTACATATAATCTGGTTGATATGCTGTGGGTTGGCGGACTTGGAAGTAATGCTGTAGCGAGTGTTGGATCAGCGAGTTTTTTCGTAGGCCTTGGATATTCTATAAACTCATTAGTAGTTATAGGAACAGGAATAAAAGTCGCACATTCTATAGGTAAAAAAGAAGAGAATGAGGTAAAAGAGTATATTAATGCGGGCCTTTTAATTAATGCAGTGATGTCGTTTATTTTTGGGTCTATACTTATTATATTAGGAAGAGCACTTGTGAATTTTTTAAATATAAATAATATTGCAGTTGAAAAAGATGCATATGAATTTTTAGTTTTCAGTGGACCTACAATAATTTTTGCATTTTTTAATCTTTTATATGCAAGGATATTGGGGAGCTTTGGAAATAATAAATTAGCATTTAACATAAATGTTGTAGGAGTAGTTGCAAATATAATATTAGACCCAATTTTTATTTATGCTGTAAAACTAGGAGTTGAAGGAGCAGCAATTGCAACAATGATTGCTAATATTATAATGTTTTTGTTATATTTATTTAGATCATCGGGAACACTTAGGTATAATTTTAGTGTAAAAATTGATTATAATAAGATAAAGGAAATAATAATTTTAGGATTTCCTATGGCTATACAAAGAATTCTATTTACTGTAATAAACATATTCCTTGCAAAAATAATAGCCATATTTGGATCAGATGCAATAGCTGCTCAAAAAATAGGACTTCAAATTGAATCTATTACATATATGGTTATTGGTGGTCTTCATGGTGCGATAGCTGCATTTACAGGTCAAAATTTTGGGGCTAAAAAATATAAAAGAATCAAAGAAGGGTATAACACTGCACTTAGGATAGGAATTGTATATTCTCTTCTTATGGCATTTATATTCATGTTTTTTAGTACACCATTTGTTAAATTATTTGTTAAAGATCAGCAAACAATTGCAATAGCTAATATGTACTTACAAGTAGTAGCATTTTCTCAATTATTTAGTACTACAGAAACTGTATCTAATGGATTATTTACAGGTATAGGAAAACCTAAAATATCTTCAATTATAAGCGTTGTATTTACAGCACTACGAATACCAATGGCCTTAGCTTTAATAAAACCATTTGGTTTAAATGGCATTTGGATAAGTATTTCTATATCGAGTATTCTAAAAGGAAGTGTAGCTTATATATTATATATAATTGAGGTGAAAAGAAAATATAAATAGGAATTAATAAAATATATAGATAAAATTTATATGGGGAGGCAGTCAATGTTAAATGAACTTAAAGAATTATTTACACCTTTTGAATTATTAAAAGGTAATTATGGTATAGAAAGAGAAAGTTTAAGAGTAAATAATAAAGGGGAGTTATCAGTTAAAAGGCATCCAGCAGTGTTTGGTGAGAAAGTGGAAAACAAATATATAACTACGGATTTTGCTGAAAGTCAAATAGAAGTTATAACACCACCATTTAAAAATATAGAAGAAACATATAATTTTTCTAGAGTGCTATATGATATTGCTGCAATGGAAATTGAGGATGAATATTTATGGCCACAGTCTATGCCGGGAATAGTACCTACCGATGATAAAATTAGAATTGCAGAATATGGTGATAATGAAAAAGGTAGAGAAGCTAGACGTTACAGAGAAAATTTAATAAAAAAATATGGAGGTAAAAAACAGCTTATATGCGGTATCCATTATAATTTTTCCTTTGATGATGATTTCTTGAGAAAGTTATACTGTTTATATGAAAGACAGAACACTCATAAGATTTTTAGCGGAATATTTAATGAAAATCAGAAATTGGGATACAAGGAGTTTAAAAATAACTTATACTTAAAGGTTACAAGAAATTACTTGAGGTATAGGTGGATTATTATATATCTTTTAGGAGCAAGTGGAGTTGTTGACAAAAGCTATATGGGACCTTGTATGAATTCATCTAAAGAAATTGCACATGATAGTTTTTCAAATGAAGGGGCTTTGTCTTATAGAAATAGTGAATGTGGGTATAAGAATAAAATAGATCTATATCCTAATTATAATTCTGTTGATGAGCATATTGAAAGTTTAAGGAGCTTTGTAAGCGATAAGCTTATAGGAAGTCATAAAGAATTATATAGCTGTGTAAGGCTTAAACCAAAAGATCCAAGTGATTTCTTTAATTCACTTAGTAAAGATGGAATCCAATATCTAGAATATAGAAGTATTGATATTAATCCTTTTGAAAAAGGAGGAATAAGCTTAGATGATCTTTATTTTCTTCAAATATTTAATTTGTTTTTACTAATTAATGAAGAAACTGACTATGATAGATGGCAGGAAGAGGGAACAGAAAACCAAAATATAATTTCAAAACTAGGACAAAAAGATGTTTTATTAAAGAAAGATGGAGAGCTTATTTCCAAGGAGCATTGGGGAGTAGAAATATTAAATAATATAAGAGATATTAATGATAAATTGAATCTTGGCAAAGAAAGAATTATTGACTTGATGATCGAAAAAATTAAGAATAATCAACTAACATATGCTTACAAAATTGAAAAAAAAGTAAAAGAAGAAGGATATATCAATGCTCATTTAGATATAGCACAGAAATATAAAGAAGATTCTTATAAAAACAGATTTAAATTGGAAGGATATGAAGAATTAGAGCTATCTACTCAAATATTAATGAAAGAAGCCATTAAAAGAGGAGTAGAAGTTGAAGTTTTGGATAAATCCGAAAATTTCATATCACTTAGAAAGAATAATAAAGTAGAATATATTAAGCAGGCAACTAAAACATCAAAAGATAGCTATATAACTGCTTTAATTATGGAAAATAAGAGCGTGACTAAAAGAGTTCTTTCTGATAGTGGTATTAAAGTTCCAAAAGGAATTGAGGTAAATTCAATAAATGAGTCTTTTAATATAATAAAAGAATTTACTAAAAAGCCAGTTGTTATTAAACCAAAATCAACAAATTTTGGGATAGGTATAAGTATATTTAAAGAAGGCGCTGATGAAGAGAGTATTAAAAAGGCTTTTGAACTCGCATTTAAATATGATAATACAGTTCTCATAGAAGAATTTGTTAAGGGAAAAGAATATCGTTTTTTAGTTATAGACGGTAAAGTTGCAGGAATACTTCATAGAGTTCCTGCTAATGTTAAAGGGGATGGAGTCAGTTCTATTAAGGAACTAGTGGAAATAAAGAATCAGGATCCGTTAAGAGGTCATCACTATGTAACACCACTTGAAAAGATAATTTTAGATGAAAGTGCAGAATTATTTTTAAAGCAACAAAATAAAGATTTTAATTATATCCCTGAAGAAGACGAAATTGTTTATCTAAGAGAGAATTCAAACATAAGTACTGGAGGAGATAGTATAGATTATACTGATAGTATTCCTGAAAAGTTTAAAATAATAGCTGTAAATGCAGCGGATGCTGTAAACGCAAGAATTTGTGGAGTTGACATGATGCTTGAAAATTTTAACGACGAAAATTCTAATTACTCAATAATCGAACTAAATTTTAATCCTGCAATTCATATTCATTGCTATCCTTATAAAGGTACGGAAAGAGAAATTGGTGTAGAAATATTAAGGGTATTAAACTTCGTTTAAAATATATAACTATAAAAATAAGGGAAGCTCTCAAAAGAGCTCCCTTTAATATAATTAGCTATAATTATAGAGATTCAACAGCTAAAGCTGATAATACTGCATTAGTTATAGTTAATCCAGCTGTTACAGAAATTAAGCTAGTTGGCTCAAGTTGTACTGTATAAGTTGTGTTATCATAAGCTGGATTGCAATCACAAAATTGAAAACTAAATGATTCAGATTCTAAGACACTAACTGTTTCTGCAAAAGTAAATGTTCCACCTATTGGTTGAGGAGATCCATCACCAACTGTTTTTATTAGTGTGAAATTTAAATTTACTAAAATATCTACAGGTAAAGAAATTATGCTAGTAAATGTTAAAAGCACTTTAGGATTACACATATTAGTAGTATCTAGAGAAACACTAGCTACAGGTATAGGTCTAGATAATGGTGTTGAAATTATAGGCAATGGTCCAACTCCACCAGAACCAACATTTAGTAAAGCTCTACCAGGCTCTGGAGCACGATTGTAGCATCTGCAACTAGGACGATTGTCAGAATAGCTAGGACGAGTGTCAGAATAATTGCAGCTAGGACGAGTATCGTAGCAATCATAATCATGTTCATTTTCACAAATAATATTCATAAATTACCTCCATACTATCATAAGTTTATCAAGTTTTTCTCCGTATAATTTAGTTGTAAGAGATTCTTTTTATATTATATTGTATGAGAAATGTATAAAAATGTGATGTATTAGAAAATCTAATATTTTATAAATTTTTATGAGTATAATAATTAAATGCAAAGGTATTTATATTTTAGGAATATACAAATTTAACTAATAATTTAAAAGATGAGGTGCGACTCAATGATAAAGAATGATTATATGAAAGAGATAGAGAATACTTTAACATTAACAAATGAAGAAGTAAGAAAGGATATAGTAAATGGTGATATAGGAGAAGCTAAAGAAAAAATAAACAAAAAACTTAAGGCTATCGTAGGAATCGATATAGGAACTATAGACATATTTTCTTTCAGCAGCATAGAAAGTTTTATAGGTAAAGAAACGCATTATAATGCAGAAAAATTTATAGCATTTGGAAGTCTTATGAAACTTCAAGGACTAATTGGTGATAAGGAAAATAATGAAAGTGCCAAAATTCAATATTATGAAAAATCATTAGAAGGTTTTTATAAGGCTTATACTGAAGATGATGAGATAAATGAGAAATATCTTTATGAAGCAGCAGAAGTAGCGGATGAATTAATTAATTATGAACTTTCCTTGGATTTAGACAAGAAAATTTTTAGAATATATGAATTGACCAATAGGTTTGATAGAGCAGAGGATACCTTATTTTATATTCTTAGAAAGACTGATAATGATGGTAGCATTATTTTAGAAGGAATTAAATTTTACAATAGACTTAAAGAAAAAGATTATGATGAATTAGCGGAAGGTAATCTTCCTATAGAGGAAGTTGAAGATGGAATCTTGGAGCTTGAAAGAAGACTTGGTTTGTAAACTTTTGTTAAATATAAATAGATAAATTCAGTAAGTATAAATTACTTGTTGTTTGTATTATAGGAACATTGCTAAAAATAAATAATATAATGATAAAAAGCAATTATAATCTAGAGGAAGCTATGGAATTTAAAGGATGGAATAATTTTGAGAATCTAGCGAGAGCATGTGGATATAGTAGTTTCGGTAAGAATGACAATGGAGATAACATAGAGGATGAGTTTGAAAATTCAGAATGTAGAGATATTCCAAACGGATTTCAAGATGTAGATCCACAGCTATTTATTCTAATAGGAGAGATATTGGGAAATATATTATCAGGAAGGCTTCCGTTCAATGTTCAAAATGCATTAGGAAATTGGCTGCAATTAGTTGGCCAAGTAATAGAGACATATAATGCTCAGCAGCAATACTTCCAAGGAGGACCAGGAAGATACTTTGATCCTAAAAATTATAATGTAAGTAATCCGTTTTGTAGCAGTTCGCAAAATACTAATTCAAGCAAAAACAAACCCAATAAACAAACAAACGATATTAAGAAAAAAAAATCAGAAGAGGACATGGATAGTAAGATAAACAATTTGGAATTATCCTTAAATGATTTAAGAGAAGAAATAAAAGAGATTAAAAAATTACTAGAAAAATAATCCAGTTAATTTATTTTTCTAGTAATTTTTCTTTAACTTTTTTTAAATTTGTTACCTGTTTTGTTATAGTAGATACAAATATTACCCCTAATGCTAATGTTCCAGCACTAGCTAATGTATTTAACCCTAATTCTACTGCACGGCTTATATTGCCACTTATTGTTTCGTACATTGTATAGTACATTCCAGAACCAGGAACTAGTGGAATAAGTGCACAAATTACCAAAGTTGTTACAGGTGTTTTTAAAAGCCTTGCACAAATTTCTGAATATATGCTAAATAGTATTGAGGATATAAACAATGATAAGATATCACCTATATAATTTTCTTTTAAATAAAGATAAGAAAACCAACTTATAGCACCACCTATAGATGCAAATATTAAATTCTTTCCTTTTATATTAAAAATTATTCCAAAGCCTAAGGATGCTAAAAATGAGACTGCAATTTGTGTTAGCATAAAACCTCCTAAATATTATAATAAAAATGAAATATATTCTATTAGCTTATTATTTGGATTAGAATTAACCTAAGTTATTTATAAATAGGCTTAAAACTGCACCAGTGCCAACAGCTATAGAAACCGCAACTAAAAATGCTTCAGAGGCTTTTGTTATACCAGATAAAAAGTCACCAGCTATAGTATCTCTAATTGCATTAGTAATTGTGAGTCCAGGAACAAGAAGCATAATAGAACCTATAATAGTTTTATCTAAATTATTAGATAAATTTAATTTTATGAATGCTATAGCTAAAAATGCACACAATCCTCCACTTAAGGAATTAGTGAAAAATTCGTTTATATTTAATTTTTGGCATATAACAACAATGATTTTTATTACTGCGCCAATTATGCTTGCAGAAATAAAGTCTTTAAGATTTCCACCAAACATAATACTAAAGCATCCTGCGCTAAGAGCAGACCACAATAAAGTGGTTAAGTTAGAGTACCTATGGCTATTCGATATGTTTGTAAGTTCTTTATTAAATTCATTTATATCAATAGTTTCTGTTTGTATTTTTCTAGAAAGATCATTGACTAAATCTACTTTATGTAAATCAACACCCCTAGAAATAATTCTTTGAACAAGGGTAGCAACCTCATCATAATAAGTGACTGTTACAATTATCCCTGTCGGTATTACAAAACTATCAACTGTATGAGCACCAAAGGCAGTACATATTCTACTAATGGTTTCTTCGACTCTATAAGTTTCGGCACCACTTTCTAGCATTATTTTTCCAGCCAATGTAGATACTTTGAGTAATTTATTTAAGTCCATAATTTTTTCTCCAATATATTTTTTATAACAAATGAATTATAGCACATAATAAATAATTCTTATAGGAGTAAGTTATATAATATTTAATAATGAAAGATTATATGTTATCAGAGGATAAAATCATTGGAAGTTAAGCATATTAATATAGTAGACTGAATCTATAAGATAATATAAAATATAACAAATTCTACTAAAGGCAATATAAAAATATAAAAAATAGTTGATAAATTTAGTAAGAAAACATATAATTTGAATATAAGTGAAACTCTTGTACATATTTTATATTATGTTAAAGTGGTTTCTCGTGCCCGTTAGGGAACAAAAATATATTGGGGTGATTTATTAAGATGAATTTTGAAAATATACAAAGAGAAGATAAAGAAATTTATGATTTAATTGAGAAAGAGCTAGTTAGACAACAAAAAGGAATAGAATTAATAGCTTCAGAAAATATTGTAAGTCCGGCTGTTATGGAAGCTATGGGCTCTTATTTAACTAATAAATATGCTGAGGGATATCCGAATAAAAGATATTATGGAGGATGTCACGTTGTAGATGAAATAGAACAAATTGCAATTGATAGAGCTAAGGAATTATTTGGAGCAGAGCATGCTAATGTTCAACCTCATTCAGGTTCACAAGCTAATATGGCTGTATATTTTGCAGTATTAGAACCAGGAGATACTGTGTTGGGTATGGATTTAAGCCATGGTGGGCATTTAACTCATGGTTCTCCAGTTAACTTTTCAGGAAAATTGTTTAACTTTGTGTCTTATGGAGTTGATAAGGAAACTGAGATGATTGACTATGAAAATGTAAGAAAGCTTGCTATTGAACATAAACCAAAGCTTATAGTTGCTGGTGCAAGCGCATATGCAAGAATTTTAGACTTTCCAAAGTTTAGAGAAATAGCTGATGAAGTTGGTGCATTACTAATGGTAGATATGGCTCATATCGCAGGACTTGTTGCTGCAGGTGTTCATCCATCACCAGTGCCATATTCTGATTTTGTAACAACAACAACTCATAAGACTTTAAGAGGTCCAAGAGGTGGGTTAATACTTTGTAAAGAGAAATATGCTCAAGTATTAAATAAAAACATATTTCCAGGAATACAAGGAGGTCCTTTAGAGCATATTATAGCTGCTAAGGCTGTTTGTTTTAAAGAAGCATTAGATCCAAGTTTTAAAACATATGGAGAAAATGTAGTTGAAAACTGTAAAGAACTTGCAGAACAATTAATAGCTAGAGGTTTTAAAATTGTATCAGGTGGAACAGATAACCATGTATTCTTAGTTGATTTAAATAACAAAGACATAACAGGAAAAGAAGCGGAGGCTTTATTAGATTCCGTTGGAATAACTGTTAATAAAAACACAGTACCTAATGAAACAAGAAGTCCATTTGTAACTTCAGGAATCAGAATTGGTACAGCAGCGATAACAACTAGAGGTTTTGTAAAGGATGATATGGCTGAAATTGCAGCGGTTATATCAGAGGCAATAGAGAATAGAGATGGAGATTTATCAGCTCTTAAAACTAGAATAGAAACTTTATGCGATAAACATCCACTATACAATTAAGTAATAAGGACATAGTGAGGCTTCATTTATATGAAGCCTCTTGTTATATTTATCTAGAATTCTAAAGAGTAAATAGAAATTATTATTTTTATTGTCTCTATTATTTATACTTAAATAAGTAATTAAATACTTAAGATAATAATAAAATAAAGTGAGGTTTAGAATTTACATAAGAGATTTTGAAAATATAATATGATTTATGTGGAAGATGAGGAGATAGATGAAAAAAGCACTTTTAATTATTGATGCTCAAGAAGATTTTATTGGTGAACAGCGTAATAAAGAGAGATTTAATTTTGAAGATGTAGATAATCTTATTAATAATATAAATAAGAAAATTATATTTTATCAGAGAAATAAAGATATAGTAATTTATATTGCTAGTGTACTTCCTAATAATTTTTTTTATAAGAAGTTTTTTGGATACGGTCTTGTAGGAACTAAAGGGGCCAAATTGGATAAGAGGATTAAGATAGTATCGCAAAATTATTTTGAAAAACAATTTGCAAGTGCTTTTAGAAATAGTAATTTAGTGAAATTCATGAAAAAGAATGAAGTGAGTAAAATAGAGTTGGTTGGAGTTGATAATAATGAATGTATTTTTAAGACTGCAAGAAGTGCTGTTAAGATTGGACTTAATGTTATCATACCCAGCAATAGCATAGGAATTATTAATAATGAAAAATATCGTAGAATAACGAACAAATTAAAGTCAATCGGAGTAGCTTATATATGAAAAAAACTAATAAAATTAAGATTAAGTTTTTATAAATATTTTATTTAAAAATTTCTCATGAACATTTAAAGTATTTCAGAATAATATATATTATGAAGAAAGAAGGTTTTATGGGAGGAAAAATTAATGAATCCTTATCAATTAATCATGAATGTTCAACAAAGAATGCAACAAGATCCTGACTTTGCTAATAAATTTAATAAAGCTGTATCTGAATTAAACAAGGTGCCAGGACTTCAGCAAAGAGTTATTCAAATAGCTCAAATTAGTGATGAAAGTCAAAGGGAACAAGCTATGGAAAGATTACCTAAAGATGCAAAGCATGCGGTAAAAAGAATCTTAGGATTATTAGATGAGTATAATGTTTATAAATGATTTAAATTAGAATTATATATTTTCAAGTACTTATTGAATAAAAGAAGTTTCTTATAGTTGTAAGGATTTAACTATATGAAACTTCTTCTATTTTAGATTAAAAAGCATAATAGATTTTTAGGGGAAATTTATTATTAATATGTTAATTTGGCTCGGAAATTAAAATCCTCTTTTTTCAGCTTCAATACCACTTTCATTTCTTCCAGGTTTTTTTATTGTTGTATTGTAACTACTTTTCGCATATTGATTTTGAGTTTTGTTACCATTTCTTAAAAAATTACTTTCTGAATAATCTTTATTATTATTATTGTCCACAAAATCATCTCCTTTAATTTATTATATATATAGTATGTCTACATTAAGAAAAATTAATTGTGGTAAATTTAGTATAGATATTATAAAAAATAATATTTTATTTTATAATCCTTTTGCAAGAAAATATTACAAAATAGAAATTAATACAAATAAAACACCCCAAAAAAACAAATGCATGGAGAATGTTATAAATGAGCAAATTAGAAGTCTCTGCCTTGTATTTAAAGATGGCTCTATACTTACTCTTATAAGAAAATAAAAACCTGCTAAAGTAAAAAGTGCAGAGCATATACTATTGTAAGAGAGTATAAAGATAAGTAAAATTAAGCCTAAAAATATAAAATTCCAGCCAGGCATGTATTTTACTTGGACATATTTTTCTCCTGAATCTAAGTATGTACCATTAATAGCAATATCGCAGTTATTATCTATACTTACCAGAATAGCGGTTTTATTTCCTAGTTTAAATGTAGTCTCGCGTGTAACTCCAAAAGTTTTAGAGCTTTGAAGTTTTACAGGAATGTTATTTACTAGTAGAGTCTTTCTTAAAAAATTTTTAGAATATTCTATAGTATAATTTATATTATCTACATTGGCAATCCATCTTTGAGTTCCCATAAAAACCTCCTTTATTAATGAACATTAAAGTTATTATTATATAAATTTATAATAAAATTAAGTTAGTATATTTAAATATATACATAAATATGTGTGAATAGAATTGAGTTTTTATTTTAAAACAAATAATTAGTTAAATAATTAACTAATTATTTAATAAAGGTTATGGTAGTATTAGTAGACTTGCTAGATATGATTTATATTTATATGATAATAGTACAGTGAAAAATGGTCATTAAGCATATATAATAGTAGGGGTAATTATAAATTCAAGTTAATTAGTAAAAAATAATGGTGGGTGTAAAGAATTAGTGATTTTAAAAATGACTAAGCTGAGAATAGTTGATTCAAAATAATAGGATTATCAAGAAAAACGTTGTATAATGGTAAAGTAATTAAAAATCATACTGATAATCATATACTAGAATAATTAAATAAACGATAAGACGTCTTAAAATTTGTAAAATAAATATGATTAATTTGAGAAATATATATTTTACTAAAATAAAATTAAGTATAGAAAATAAACAATTATAAGAAATAAATTTTTATTATTGAATTTTTTATCGACAAGGAGAAAAAATGAGTAAAACATTAGTATTAGCAGAAAAACCATCAGTGGGGAGAGATTTGGCAAAAGTTCTTAAGTGTAACCAAAATAAAGGTTCATATATAGAAGGTAGTAAATATATAGTGACTTGGGCAATGGGGCATTTAGTTGGGCTTATGGATCCTGAAGGATATGATAATAAATATAAAGAGTGGAAAATGGAAACACTCCCAATGCTTCCTAAACATATGAAACTTACGGTGTTAAAAAAAACAGGGAGACAATATAATGAAGTAAAAAAACAATTATTGAGAAATGATGTTAGCGATATTGTAATTGCTACAGATGCTGGAAGAGAAGGGGAATTAGTTGCTAGGTGGATTTTGGAGAAATCAGGGGTGAAAAAGCCGCTTAAAAGATTATGGATCTCATCTCAAACAGAAAAAGCAATCTTAGATGGATTTAGAAATTTAAAACCAGGTGCAGCTTATGAAAATCTTTATAAAGCAGCAGTATGTAGAGCAGAAGCTGATTGGCTTGTAGGACTTAATGTGACAAGAGCTTTGACATGTAAATATAATGCACAATTATCAGCAGGAAGAGTTCAATCTCCAACATTATCTATGATTGTGTTAAGAGAAGATGAAATAAGAAATTTTAAACCAAAAACTTATTATACTTTGGAAGGAAAAACTAGGGGATTTAACTTAGCATGGGTAAATAAGGACAATAATTCGAGAATATTTGATGAAGAATTTGCTAATAAGGTAGCTTCAAAACTAAAAAATTCAGAGGGGAAAATAGTAAATATAAATGAAGCCAATAAGAAAAAGTTTTCTCCAGCTCTTTATGATTTAACAGAACTTCAAAGAGATGCAAATAAAATATGGGGATATTCTGCAAAACAGACATTAAACATAATGCAGAGGCTTTATGAAAATTATAAAATATTAACTTATCCAAGAACAGATTCAAGATATATTACTACTGATATTGTGGCTACTATTCCTGATAGATTAAAAGCAATTTCTATTGGAGAATATAGAATTGTAGCAGAAGAACTACTTAAGGGAAAAATAATTGGCAATAAGAGTTTCGTAGATAATTCAAAAGTAAGTGATCACCATGCTATTATTCCAACAGAACAAAAGCCTAATTTAGCACTTTTATCATCTGAAGAAAGAAAAATTTATGATTTAGTGGTTAAAAGATTTTTAAGCGTTATGCTTCCACCCTTTGAATATATTCAAACTACAATAGAGGCAGAGGTTCAGGGGGAAAAGCTTGTAGCTAAAGGAAAAGTTATTAAAGCTAAAGGATGGAAAAAGCTTTATGATAGATTAGAAGAAGATAGTGATGAAGAAGAAATAAAAGAGCAAGTTCTTCCTACAGTGTCTATTGGGGACAGTATTAGAGTAAAGAGTGCTAATATAAAGAAAGGTGAAACAAAACCACCAGCTAGGTTTACAGAAGCTACCCTTTTATCAGCGATGGAAAGTCCTCATAAATATATTAATGTTTCCAAGGAAGCTGCTAAAACTTTAGGTGAAACAGGTGGGCTTGGTACAGTTGCTACAAGAGCAGATATTATTGAAAAATTATTTAATTCATTTGTTATAGAAAAAAAGGGCAAGGAAATAATTCCTACGTCAAAAGGAAAGCAATTAATGGAACTTGTGCCAAAGGATTTAAAATCACCACTTTTAACGGCTAAATGGGAAAGCCAATTAGATGAAATATCAAAAGGAAAAAGAGATGATCATTCATTTATAAAAGAAATGAAAAACTATTCAGTTGCTTTAGTGGAAGATGTTAAAGATACAAATAATAGGTTTGTTCATGATAATAAAACTGGAAAGAAGTGTCCTAATTGTGGCAAGTATCTATTAGAGGTTAAAGGTAAAAATGGAGTAATGAATGTCTGCCAAGATAGAGAATGTGGATATAGGGAAAGTGTAGCTAGAGTGACAAATGCTAGATGTCCAGAGTGCAAGAAGAAATTGGAACTAAGAGGAAATGGTGAGGGAGCAATATACGTATGCCCTGGCAGTAACTGCAATTTTAGAGAAAAAGCCTCTCAATTTAAGAAGAGATTTGAGAAAAATGGAAAGATTGATAAAAGAGAAGTGAATAATTATATGAAGAAAATGAAGAAAGAAGCAGAAGAATTTAACGATAATCCTTTTGCTGCATTATTAGGTGATATAAAATTTGATAAATAGTAAAAAACTTCTAGTAGCTTAAAGTTACTAGAAGTTTTTTATTAAATATATTTATACCCTTTATTTCGGTAGTTATGCATAAGTTAAAAATATTGTCATATTGTTAAGAAAAATAGAATTACTTGTTATATTATTTCTTCTTATGGTAACACTAATTTTGAAAGGAGGCAGTAACTATGAAAAATAATGCAAAAAGAATTATATCTTTTACTTTGATATTTATTTTTACTTTATTACTTTTACCAATTAACTTAGCCAAAGCTGTAGATACGGATGAAAAAGTAAAATCAGATGGAACTAATATTGAAGCAAGATCAGCTTTATTAATGGAACCAATGAGCGGTAAAATACTTTATGAAAAGAATGCAGATGAAAAATTTGCACCAGCATCTGTAACAAAAATTATGACTATGTTGATAACAATGGAGGGCGTAGATAGCGGAAAAATTAAATTAGATGATAAAGTAACTTGTAGTGAAAATGCTAAGAAAATGGGCGGAAGTACAATGCTTTTAGACACTGGAGAAATAAGAACTGTTGAAGAACTTTTGAAAGGTGTAGCGATAGCTTCTGGAAATGATGCAGCCGTTGCACTTGCAGAATATCTTGGAGGTACAGAGCAAGAATTTGTTAATATGATGAACAAAAGAGCGCAAGAACTTGGAATGGTTAATACGACATTCAAGAATTGCAATGGATTGCCAGCAGATGGACATATGTCTACTGCAAAAGATATAGCAATAATGTCAAAAGAGTTATTGAAACATCCAAAGGTTTTAAAATACACAGGAACTTATATGGATAATATATCAGAAGGAAGAAAATCTCCAATAGAACTAGTAAACCACAATAAATTAGTTAGATTTTTTGAAGGTTGTGATGGATTAAAAACTGGATTTACGGATGAAGCTAAATACTGCATTAGCGCTACAGCAACAAGAAATGGAGTAAGAATGCTATCTGTAATAATGGGAGCCCCAACTTATAAAATAAGAAATCGTGATGCGGGTGTTTTACTTAATTATGGATTTTCAAAGTATGAAGGGAAAAAGCTTGTATCTAAAGATGAAGAAATAGATAAAGTATATATGGATGAACAAACAGATAAGTTCTTTATGGCAATGGCTAAAGATGACTTAAATGTTATAATTCCTAAGGGTGACAATAAGGATTTAGAGAAAAAAATTGTTATAGATGAGCTAAGAAAAGAATACAAAGCAGGAGATATAGTTGGAAAATGTGAAGTTTATTTGGGTAGCGAAAAAGTAGGAGAGGTAGATATATATTGCGATAGAGATGTCAAGAAAGGCAATATAATTGACAATATAAAATATAATATTAAAAACTTATTCGAAAAAGGTGTATAGCCCGATAAAAAACATTATGAATTTTATATTTTTCTTGTAAAACTATAAATAAGAAATAATTCAAGCATAGCTAAACAATAAATTTAATTAAATTTATTTAGCTATGCTTGTTTTATATTTTTAATTAGCTCTTATATATTGTTCTTAAGTGAAACATTTAACTTAAGAAAATTTCAAATGTAAATTTGTTATTCAAAATATATATATTGCAAAAATAATTCTTCATTATAATTCTAAAAATATTGCAAGAATTTTAGCCGTAATTGTGAATTGCAATATATATATTAATGATTCTTGTTTTAGATGTTATAACTTGTTATTATATATTATAGTACTTATTATTTAGATTTAAAGTTATAATTTAAGTATAATTCATAATGGAGGTAAAAAAGATATATATGGAACTTCCAAAGATTAAAATTAATGATTTTGAAGGCCCGTTTGATCTTCTATTGCATTTAATAAGAAAGAATCAAATGAGTATATATAATGTAAAAATATATGAAATAACTAATCAGTATCTGAATTATATTAATGAAATGAAAAAGATGGATTTAGAAATAACTTCTGAGTTTATTGTAGTAGCGGCTACCTTAATAGAAATTAAATCTAAGAATTTGTTGCCGAAGCTTAAAAAACAAGAAGATGATGAAGAAGATGATGAGAAAAAGCTTTTAGAAAAACTTATTCTTTATAAGAAAATAAAAGGGGTTTCAGTATTTTTAAAAGACAGATATACTAGTGCTGGCGAGATATATGGAAAGAAACCAGAGGTAATAGAAGAAAAAAGAGATGATACTGATAAAAAAGATTTATTAAAAAATATAAGTCTTATAGAATTGTTTAATATATATAATAATTTACTTGAGATATATAATAATAAGCAAAATAGAAATAACATAATTCAGAAAAAAATATATGTGGATAAATATAAAATAGAAGATAAGTTAGAATATATTATGGACAAGTTAAAAACAGAGAAGGTAAGCAGCTTTCACAAGATTATCGAAAATTGTGAATGCAAATTAGAGTGTGTTGTGACATTTTTGGCATTGCTAGAGATGATTAAACAGAGGATGATCAAAGTATATCAAAGCGAAAATTTTAGCAATATATTGATTGAAAGGAGAACAGATGATGAGTAATGATAAAGGGATTCAAATTCCATTTATAGATGACAAGAAAAAAAATTCTTTAAAATCAGCAATAGAATCTTTACTATTTGCTAGTGGTGAACCATTAAGTTTGCAGGATTTGGTTAACCATCTTGAAGAAAAAAATAAACTTATTGAAATTATCATACATGAAATGATGGAAGAATATGAAAATGATAATAGAGGAATAAAAATAATATGTATTAAAGGAAGTTACCAGTTAGTTACGAAAGCTGAAAACTCTGATTATATACAGAAGCTTTTGAAGAAAAACAAAAGACAATCTTTATCACAAGCATCTATAGAGAGTTTAGCCATAATTGCTTATAAGCAGCCTATAACAAGAATTGATATTGATGAAATTAGAGGAGTTAAATCAGAGAGTGCTCTCCAAAGGCTTTTAGAAAAAGATCTTATAAAAGAGGTTGGCAGACTAGAAGTGCCTGGTAGACCAATCTTATATGGAACAACAGATGAATTTTTAAGACAATTTGAATTGAAAGATTTAAAAGAACTTCCTTCTCTAGATTTATTTGGGCAAGAAGATGCTCAGGAAGATCATGGACAGGAATAAAATTTAAGGATATATCATCGGAATTTATAAATATATTAATACTTGAAATTTTGAAAAACAATAAGATCTATTTTTAGATATTTTATATTTATTTTATTAAATTTAAGAGAGAAATAGTGTATTATTAAATAACTATTTCTCTCTTGAATTAAAAATTAGGAGCAATTTAAATATTATCGCTATCACTGCAATAACATTCTTCGGAATTATTATCAACAGTAGTAGTATTGACAGTAGCAGATTTTTTATTCTTTCCACATATATCTTTTACTAAACTTTTTGCAATATCTAAGATTTGAGGAACTGTATCCACAATTCTATCATATGTAGTATCTTGATCTACAGGTAGCATTCTAACACCATCTTGTTTAACAACTAGGAATGCTACAGGTTTAACAGAAACCCCTGCTCCGGAGCCGCCTCCAAAAGGAAATGTTGTGCTTGTGATATTTTGCTTTAAATTTAGACATTCACTTCCACCAGAAGCAAATCCAAAGCTTAATCTTGAAACAGGAACGATATAAGCTCCATCTTTTGTTTCTATGGCTTTCCCTATTACTGTGTTTACATCAATCATATCCTTAAGATTTTCCATGGTACTTTTCATTAAGTTTTCTACATGTTGTTCACTTGACATAATAAATCCCCTTTATTAAGGGGTCACCTCCCTTGTTTATCGTTATTTTTTAATAAATTAATTATTATATATATAATGTTTGCAAGTGATAAGAAAATTATACTTGAAGTTTCAATTTTTAGTAAAAAATTATCATCAAATACAGGAGTTATTTTAAAATTAAATTTCTTTATATTAAAAAGGTAATTAAGGAGAATGTAAGTTAATGATGTTGTATTATATATGACTCCATAGAAAATTGCAGTTCTCGCAGCATCGTTTAGTGAGTATTCCATAGATAAATTTATTTTTAACAGTGGCTTATATTTTAAATTATTTAAAGTAGAAATCAGATGCTTGAAATTTATTTTACTATTAATTTTTGAAAAAAATTTATGCTTACTTTTAATTAAAGGTGAATTTTTGAGTTTTTTTATACGTGTTATTCTTTTCTTATTTTTAGAGATAAGATTAAATCCATATAATTTTATATAATAATCTACGGTAGAATAGTAAATACTAAATTTAATGGGAATAGGAATAAAAAATATTAATAAGACCACTAAAAAGACATAAAATAATTTCATAAAATTCCTCCAAACTACATCTACTCCATAATTATTGACTAATAATAAAAAAATAAACCTAGAAAATTATCAAAATTAGGTTTAAAAATTAATTTTAAAGGTAAACTAGAACCAAATAGTAAGTTTAGAAGGTGATTAATTATGCGAAAAGGTACTAGTAAATGCACTTCATTGATAGCACTAATTCTTATATGTACTCAAATAATATGTATAGATGCAAATGCCAAAGGTAAAGGTAATAATTTAAGGGTAAATGCTAGATCTGCGATTGCATTGGATAAGGAAAGTCATGCAGTTTTATTTGAACAAAATGCTTATGAAATAGTTCCAATGGCAAGTACAACAAAGATACTTACTTCTTTAATAGCTATTGAACAAGGTAATCTAGATAAAAAAGTAGTAATAAGTAAAAAAGCAGCTAGTATAAGAGGGTCTACAGTTGGATATAAAGAAAACGAAGAAATTACTTTGAGGGAGTTAGTTTTTGGATTAATGTTTAAGTCGGGAAATGATGCAGCAATAGCTATTGCCGAGGAATTAGGGGGATCAATAGAAGGATTTGCGGAAATAATGAATCATTATGCTAGGGGCATAGGAATATTAGATTCACATTTTGAGTCTCCTCATGGATTGGATAGTAGTAAACACTATTCTTCAGCATATGATTTAGCGATACTTACTGCTAAGGGCATGGATTATGATCTATTTAGAGAAGTAGTAGGAAGTAAACAAATCTCAAAAGAAAAGTATAATTTTACAAGAGATTATAATAACATAAATAAAATATTGTGGAGAATTCCAGGAGCTAATGGTGTTAAAACAGGATATACAGGCCAAGCTGGTAAGTGTTTAGTTTCATCAATTAATAATAATGGCAAAGATGTGATAATTGTAGTTTTAAATTGTCCAGATAGATGGAATGTGACAGAAAAAATATATAATTATGTATTAGAGAAAGTAGCATTTGGGAATCATACAGTTAAAGAATTGGTTTAGTAAGCAATAGTAGATAGTTTTTTATTACTATCTACTTTTTTTATTAAATAAAATATTTAGAAAATCAAAAATAAATCATTAGAGTATAAGGTATAGATTAGAATATTGGAAAATAAATAATTTTAAACAATTATATTTGTGTCAAATTAGATATTTTAAAATAATTTATATTAGAAGCAATTTTATCTAAAGGAGAAAAAATGGTAAAAGAAGCTATTGATTGTATAGATGCAGGAACGGAGTATTGTCCATGTAAACTTGCAGAGTATGGGCAGTGTTTGACATGTTCCCAATGCCAAGGAGAAGTTTTTTGTGATTGTTTGAATTGGAAGGGGGTTTGTATATATCAAGAACTCCATAATAATGGAAATAAGGCAAAAGAAGGGCGTAAAACTTTTGAATGTAATGTGACAGAGGTACTAAATTATAATGATGAATTAGTGATAATTAAATTTAAAGCTCCTCATAAATTAGTTATAGATTTGGTGAAGCCTGGAAGTTATATATTTATAAGAACTGATGGAAATACTTATTTCGATGTTCCGATATCTATAATGAATTCAGATATAGAAAGTGACATTATCATGGTTGCTGTTGAAATTAGAGGGGTTAAAACTGCTAAATTATTAGATATTAAAACAGGCGGGAACATAGTAATACGTGGACCTTACTGGAATGGTGTTTTTGGAATTAAAAATATATTGACCCAAAAGAATAATAAAGCATTAGTACTTGCAAGAGGTATTGGATTAGCTCCTATGATACCTGTAGTAAAAAAGTTAATTTCACAAAATAATGATATACAAATAATAATCGATAAAGATCCATTTGAGGAAAATTTTTCTGAAGAAATTTTATCTGAATATAAAATAGAGGTATCAGAGTGTTCACTACTGGATAAGGGCAAGCTCTCAGATCATGCAAAAGTATTGATTAAGGATTCGCTTAAAAATGGAACTAATTATATTCATGTAGCAGGAGCCGATATCTTGACTTATGGTGTTATTAATTATTTAAGCGACATTAATAGAAATGATGTCTCACTTTCATGTTGTAATAATTTTAAGATGTGCTGCGGTGAAGGAATTTGTGGAGCATGTACATCAAGATTTTCAGGTCACAGAGTAAAAAGATTCTGCAAAGAACAGGCTGACCCGAGAAGTATTTTTGAAGGGAGAAGATTTATATGAAGGTTATTATTGTTGGCGGAGGTTGGTCTGGATGCGCGGCAGCAATTTCGAGTAAAAAAGCTGGAGCAGATGTTACTATAATCGAAAAGACAGATTTGTTACTTGGACTTGGTAATGTAGGTGGAATAATGCGTAATAATGGTAGATATACTGCTGCAGAAGAATTAATAGCTCTTGGCGGAGGAGATCTGATTAAGATCACAGATGAAATTTCAACTCATAAAAATATAGATTTTCCAGGACATAAACATGCTACACTTTATAATGTTAATTTAATAGAGGGAGTTGTTAGCAAATATTTGAAATCATTAGATATAAATCTAATGATGGAGAGCAGAGTTAATGACATAAATTTTGATGGACAAAAAATAAAAGGTGCTTATCTTAGCGATGGAACTTATATAGAAGGTGACGTATTTATAGAGACAACAGGAACTACCGGGCCTATGGGAAATTGCTTGCGTTATGGAAATGGCTGCTCAATGTGTGTTTTAAGATGTCCTGCTTTTGGGCCTAGAATTAGTATTAGTGAAAGATGTGGAGTTTCCGATATTCAAGGAGAAAGAGGAGATGATATCTTAGGGGCGTTCTCTGGTTCTTGTAAATTGGCTAAAGAAAGTTTGTCAGATGAAATAAGAAATGAGTTAGATTCTAAAGGTGTTGTAGTTTTAAAAGTTCCTAAGGAAGATATAAATTATGATAAATTAAGTACAAAAGTATGCCAACAATATGCGCTCAAAGAATTTGCTGAGAATATCATACTATTGGATACGGGACATGCAAAGCTAATGACAACTTACTATCCGTTATACAAACTAAGGAAAATAAAAGGATTAGAAAATGCTAAATATGTTGATCCATACGCAGGAAGTAAAGGAAACTCAATTAGGTATTTATCAGTTGCACCAAGAACTAATGACTTAAAGGTAATTGGCGTAGATAATTTGTTCTGTGCAGGTGAGAAAAGTGGATTATTTGTTGGTCATACGGAAGCAATGTGTACTGGTGCTTTAGCTGGACACAATGCGGTAAGATTGGCTATGGGAATGCCGCTTTTGATACTTCCTTCATCTATAGCAATCGGAGATATGATAACTTACGCGAATGAAAAGGCGAGTACTAGAGAAGGAAGAAAAGATAGATATACTTTCGCAGGTTCAGTATATTTTAATAGGATGAAAGAATTAGGTCTGTATACAATAGATGTAGATGAAATTACAAAAAGAATACAAAAAGTAAATTTAGATAATGTTTTTAGCCAAAAATTATTATAATAATTATTACAATTAAGAGGAAGTTATAAAGATTTAAAAGACATGGTATTTAAAATCATGTCTTTTATTTTTATAAAGAAACGTACATTAAGCATTAATTTAAATAAGTTAGGAAAATTTATTCTATAAGTTGACGTTAATTAAACTTTAGTTAATTAGAAAGATAGATGAAATAAGTTTGGCTTTTTAACACCAATCATATGATTGTACATAACATATAGTATATAAAAACTGAGGAGGAATTAGATATGAGCAACAATAATAATTGCGATATTGCTTATGGTCGTCATTATAGAGGAAACCAACTTGGTGATAATTATTATAGGTATAGGGATCATAATCATGAATTTCTATCAAGCACAAATTATGAAGAAGATGAGAATTGTGAAGAACACAATCATCGTATTGCTGGTACTACTGGCCCAGCAATAAGGGTTGGACTATCTCATGTTCATAGAATCGAAGAAGTCACAGACACATTTAATGATCATAATCATAGAGTTTGCATTACAACTGGTCCAGCGATTTATATTTCACGAAATAAGCATATTCATATAGTTCAAGGGCAAACATCATTCAATGATGGGCATGATCACGATTATTTTTTTACTACTCTAATTGACGATCCATCTAATGTACCAGATAGAAATTAACGATAAATTAAGATATTTTATTTGCATATATTATGGCATAAACAAATATGAGTCGTCATAGCTATTAACCACACTCTAGTATAAATAGAGTGTGGTTAATTAGTTTTTTTATTCTTTAAGAATTTATAATGTATTTAAATATTTAAATATTTAAATATAGCATAAAAGTACATCAAAATTGCAAATAATAAATAAAAATACTATTCATTCTATTTGAATATGTTAAGTATTTAAAATTAAGGAGTAACAAAAATGGCAGAAAATAATAAACAAAAGAAATTAACATTAATTACACTAATTCTGATGATCTTTACATCAGTTTTCGGATTTGCTAATATGCCAAGATCTTTTTATCTTATGGGTTATGGTGCAATTCCTTGGTTTATATTAGGAGGGATAACATATTTTATACCATTTGCATTCATGATGGCAGAATATGGATCTGCATTTAAAGATGAAAAAGGTGGTATATACTCATGGATGGAGAAGTCTGTGGGCCCTAAGTTTGCCTTTGTAGGAGTTTTCATGTGGTATTCTTCTTATGTAGTATGGATGATAAATATATGTTCTACTATTTGGATTCCATTATCAAATACAATATTTGGAATAGATACTACATCAAATTGGGCAATACTTGGATTGAATTCAACTCAGGTTTTAGGGGTACTTGGTGTTATATGGGTATCTGCAACATATCTTATATCAAAAAGAGGGATAAGCAAAATAACTAAGATTACATCAGTTGGAGGAATAGCGGTAGCACTTCTAAACATAGTTTTGATAATAGGGGCAATTATAATATCTATATTAAATAAGGGACAATTTAGAGAGGAAATTACATCTACAATTTCTTTTGTTAATTCACCAAATCCAGCTTATCAGAATGTTAGTTCAGTTTTATCATTCCTAGTCTTTGCTTTATTTGCATATGGTGGTATCGAAGCTGTGAGTGGACTTGTTGATCAAACTGAAAATCCAGAGAAGACATTTCCTAAGGGGATTTTAATGGCAGCAGCTATAATTTCTGTTGGTTATTCTCTTGGAATTTTCTTGATTGGAATATTTACAAACTGGGCAGGCACTCTTTCAGGTGAAAACATCAATATGGCAAACGTTGCATATGTTGTTATGAATAATTTAGGATATACTTTGGGCAGCTCAATGGGGTTAAGTAATTTGGTATCTATACAAGTTGGAAATTGGGTAGCTAGGTTTGTTGGATTATCAATGTTTTTGGCATTAACAGGAGCGTTTTTTACACTATCATATTCTCCGCTTAAACAGTTAATAGAAGGAACGCCAGCAAAGCTTTGGCCAGGAAAGATGGCTGTTATTGATGAAAACGAGATGCCAATAAATGCAATGTTTATTCAAACTATTATAGTAGCAGTTATGGTGCTATTTGTTTCTATGGGAGGAAGCAGTGCAAAATTATTTTTCACAATGTTAGTATTAATGACTAATGTCGCAATGACTATACCATATTTATTTTTATCAAGTGCGTATATATCATTTAGAAAAAAAGATAATATAGAGAAGCCTTTTATAATATTGAAAAGTAAATCATTTGCTATATTTATAGGAGTTATAGTTACGGCAGTGGTTGGATTCGCAAATTTCTTTACAATTATCGAGCCGGCAATCCATGGGGATTACAAATCGACATTTGCTATGATTGCGGGACCTGTAGTTTTTGCTGTAGCAGCATTATTAATCTATGCTAATGGAGAGAAGAAAAAAGATATTTAGAAAATTGTTTGTACATAGTAAAAATAACTAGGGGTTAAAATCTCTAGTTATTTTTATTATTAATATTTTCGGTTACATTATGTATATTAAGGAAAAATTAAGAAATGTTAAACAATTATTAATTGAAAAAGCAAGAAATGAGTTTTATAATTCAAGTGTACTATATGAGCTAGTACACTTAATACAATTAGGAGGGAAGTTTATGAAAAAATCAACGATAATTATTATGTTTGGAATTGTCATTATAGTTACTGCTTTTCTTGGGATGGATAATAATAAAATGTATCAGAAACAGAAGCATTTCGAAACTGTGAATGAGGTTCTAGATCAATTAAATGATAAACCGTTAAAAGCAATTGATGATACCGGAAAGTTAACTGAAACAAATGAATTTAAGGAATGTTTTTCAGAACGAAAAAGGTTAACTAATTTCGAGTTTAATTTTTCGAAGGTAAACATAGAAAAAGTATGTGATCTTAATGAAAAGGATAAAAGTGAGATGCTAAGTGAATATGATGGATTCCGAAATAATTTTTCTAAAAGACGTCCGATAACAAGAGAAGAACCAGTAAGCTTAATTGTTGATGCATATAATTACAGCTCTCTAAAAGAAAAAGATGATAGATCACAAAAGCTAAAAGTTAACTTAGT
Organism: Clostridium sp. YIM B02500; assembly: GCF_022324665.1. Taxonomy (NCBI): domain Bacteria; kingdom Bacillati; phylum Bacillota; class Clostridia; order Eubacteriales; family Clostridiaceae; genus Clostridium; species Clostridium sp. YIM B02500. The sequence continues at coordinate 31,085 of NZ_JAKGTE010000034.1, forward strand.
CCTCGTAGATGAGGGGGAAGGTTTAGTAATTGATTATATTATGTATCATTCTTATGTAGAAGGTAATGACAATGCTTAGAATCGATCCTAGGAGTAGTACTCCTATCTATGAACAAATAGAACTTGGGATAAAGGAACTTATTCTAAAAGGAGCTTTAAAGATGGGAGAGAAATTACCATCAGTTAGAGAGTTGGCATCAATACTTATGATAAACCCCAATACAATAAGCAAAGCCTATGGTGAACTTGAAAGAGAAGGTATAATTGAAACTTTAAGGGGAAAAGGAACTTTTATAACATCTAATTATGAAGGTAAGGGGGATCATAAAAAAATGGAGCACATTTCAAATGAATTAAAAAAAATTATACTTGAGGCAAGTTATGGGGGCGTTAGTAAGGAAGAATTTATAAGGTTGGCACTTCAAATATTTTCCGAGTTAGGGGTGGATGATAATGATAGAAGTAAATAATCTATCCTTTGAGATTGATGGAAAACAAATTTTGAAAAATATAGATATTAGAATAGATAAAAATAAAATATTTGGAATTATAGGACCAAATGGTGTGGGAAAAACTACACTTTTAAGATGCTTAACAGGAATTTATAAAGGGACATCAGGAAATGTATTTTATGATGGACAAGATGTTTATGATAATATAGACGTTAAAAATAAAATTGGCTATGTAGCGGATGAGAATATCATGCAAACAAATTTTAAAGTTAGCGAAATACTTAAGTATTATAAATATTCATATAAAAATTTTGATGAAAAGAAATTTAATGAATTAAATAAAATTTTTAAAATTCAAACTAATAAGTATATATTCCAATTGTCCAAAGGGATGAAAATGAGACTTTCCATAATGCTAGCTTTTTCTATTCATGCTGAATATTTAATATTGGATGAGCCAACATCAGGACTAGATACAATACTAAAGAATAAATTATTAAAGATATTTGCAGATGAAGTTTTTGAAAATGGTATAACTATAATAATAAGTTCTCATCATTTAAATGAACTTGAGAGAATTTGTGATGATGTGGCTATTTTAGATAAAGGCGTAGTTACATATGAAAATTCTGTGGAAAATATGAAGAATAAGATAAAAAAGATACAAGTGGCTTTTGATGAGCCTGTTTACGAAGAAGATTTAAAACTTAAGGGAATATTTAAAATTAGTAGAGTTGGCAGAGTCTTTACCATAATAACTGATGAATATGACGGGGAATTTATAAAAAGCTTAGAAAAATTTAAACCGTTATTTATTGAAGAAGTAGATTTAAGCTTAGAAGATATCTTTATCTATAAAGTTGATAAGGAGGATAATGATGAAAAAATATTTAAATAAAGGATTGCTATATGCATGGTTCAATTCTGCTAAGGCAGCCATCTCTATAGGATTATTAGTATGGGGAGCTGTAGCATATGAAATTATAAAGAGCAATTTAAGTAATGTTAGAAATCAACTTGCAAACAATTTTGATAACTACTACTATACAAATTCTTGGAACGAATATTTCATGCTAGCAATTATATTTGTGGCTATATATTTTATAGCAAAGGGAATTAATAAGAGAAATACTGAAATGTTCTTATGTAGTGGACCATATACAAAAAAGCAGATTAGATATAATGAATTTATATGTCTTTTAATTACATTAATACTTTTTGTAATGACTTATGTTTATATTGCAACAGTATCATATTTCGGTAATGTTGAATTTATATCCGTTGTTGAAGGATATTGGAATATAGTTATTATAGAAACTTCAAAAATAATTTTACTTGGAATTATTGGTATAATGTTTATGTTAATAATAGATTTAATGTTTTCTAATTCAGTAATAGGATTTATTAGCATGATTTCAATAATACCTATATCTATTTCGATAATAATAGCTAAATTTATTTCTATATTTGAATATTTTGGAGTTAATAAGGATTATAGTTTGTTAGATAAAATAAGAGGTGTAGATTATAAAAATAAATTAGGAAGAGGCTTTTTTGAGATTGTATTTGATAGAATTAGCGTTAAAGATATAATAATCAGAAATTTATGGAGTGAGACGGTAATTATTTTATTTGTTATTATAATTATGATTATTGTTTACAGTGTAGTTCAAAATAAGTATAAACTAGAGAACGCTAATAAGATATTTTCATCACAAAATAATGAAAAGATTTTAGAAATATTAGTATCAACAGCAGCTGGATCATTTGCATCATTGTTTTTAACTGAAAGTTTTATTCATAGTTTGCAGCGAAAGAATGGAAATTCTATGGTATTAATAGGATCAGACTTAATCAAGGGTCTTGGATTAGATATAATATGCATGCTTTTAATTGGATTTATAGCCTATAAAGTAATAAAAAGAATATTAAAAAATATAGTTTAGGTGCTAAAAATAATTTTTGATAAACAAAATATTTATAAATTTTAATTTAGTGAGAACCATATGCAGTAATGATACTTGTAGATGGTTCTCATATTTTATTTAAATCATAAAGAACAAAAAATATATGTATCGAATAGAATATATTAACAAAAGAATAGGAGATGATCAACATGTCTAAACATTCTAATGATTGTTGCTGCTGTAAATGTAATTCTTGTTGCTCTTGTAAACCTAGTTGCTGTAACGTTTGCGGATGCGGCGGCGGCTGCGGAGGATACGGTGGATACGGTGGTGGATTTGGAGGCTACGGCGGCGGCTTTGGAGGCGGCTTGGGTTGCGGAGGCGGCTTTGGTGGCTGCGGAAGCTGGCTTTGGATTTTATTAATTTTATTCCTTGGTGGCGGAGCAGGTTGCGGAGGATTTCTCTGGTAATTTGATTAATCATAAGGAGTACAATTTAAAAGTAGCCTTATAATTAGATAATAGAAACGCTGGTGACAGCGTTTCTATTACTTTACTATTCAAATAAAAATAATTAGAAAGTTGTATTATATAAGTGAAAAAGATATAATCTAAAATGTAAAAGTATAAATGTATTTATATGCTAAATGGAGTGATTTAAATTATGGAAGAAAGATTGCAGAAATATCTCGCAAATTGTGGAGTAGCTTCAAGAAGAAAATGTGAGGAATTAATAATTTCAGGAAAAGTTAAAGTAAATGGGGTTATAGTTAATGAAGTAGGAATAAAAGTAGATCCATTAAAAGATATGATAGAATATGATGGAAAGGAAATAAAAAAGAAAGAAGATAAAGTTTATATAATGCTCAATAAGCCTGAGGGATATATTAGCTCGGTTAAAGACGAAAAAGGCAGAGATACTATTTTGGATATAGTTAAGGTGAATGAGAGAATATATCCAATTGGCAGATTGGATTATGATAGCTCAGGATTATTGTTATTAACAAATGATGGGGAAATTTACAATAAAATAATCCATCCAAGGGTAGAAATAATAAAAAGGTATGTGGCGGTAGTTAAGGGAGAGATAACTGATAAAGATAAGATGAAGTTTGAAATAGGTATAGATATTGGAGGGTATATTACTGCTCCAGCTGAGCTTAAAGTTATTAGTTATGATAAAGGCGTTTCGACTATTGAGATTGGTATTCATGAGGGAAAGAACAGACAAATAAGAAAAATGTGTGCTGCTATACACCATGATGTATTATCTTTAAAAAGAATATCTATAGGGGAAATAAAACTAGGATATTTAAAAAGAGGGGAATATAGAAAGTTAAACAAAGAAGAACTAGATTATATTAATAGTTTATAGAAAATAACTAATCATAATGACAGATAAAGGAAATTTGATTGTACATCATTAATAAATTAAAGTAAGATATTGATTTTAAAATATAATACGTAATGAAAGTAGCTTGATAAAATATTGCAAAATTTTAATATGCTCTGTGAAAAACAAGTTATTTGTTGAATATTTAGAAATAAGATGATAGAATTAAGATAATATTATTCAATGTTGTAACAGGAAGGCAAAAGATGGATGAAGTAAATAATGAAAACAGTAAAGATTTAATGAGATTAATTCAGGGAAAATTTATAAGGCTAAGTAAAGGTCAGAAATTAATAGCTGAGTACATATTAAAAAATTATGATAAAGCAGCATTTATGACGGCAGCCAAACTAGGAATATCTGTTGGAGTTTCTGAATCAACAGTTGTAAGATTTGCGATTGAGCTTGGCTTTTCAGGATATCCTAAATTGCAAAAAGCATTACAAGAACTTATAAAGAATAAGCTAACAACTGTACAGAGATTAGAGCTTAGAAATGATTATTTTTCTGATGGAGATGCATTAAAAGGTGTACTAAAAGCTGATATGGAAAATATACGTGCAACTCTTGAAAAAATTAATCAAAACACGTTTGAAGACGTAGTAAAGGGGATTTTTGAGGCAAATAGAATATACATAATTGGTCTTAGAAGTTCTACTGCTCTTGCGGAGTTTTTAGGGTTTTATCTAAATATAATACTGCAAAATGTTAAAATTGTAAGTTATGGAATTTCAGATGTATTTGAACAAATGATAAATGTAGGAGATGGAGATTTAGTTATAGGAATTGGTTTTCCTCGATATGCTGCTAAAACTATTGATGCATTAGAATTTTCACAAGATAGAGGAGCCAAAGTGGTTGCTCTCACGGATAGTTTACTATCACCTCTTGCGTCTAAAGCTGATCACACATTAATTGCACAAAGTAATATGGCATCATTTGTAGATTCTTTAGTTGCACCTATGTCGGTAATAAATGCACTAATTATTGCAGTAGGAATGCGAGAGAAGGAAAACATATCTGATATTTTTGGTAATTTAGAACAAATATGGCAGACGTATAATGTTTATTCTTATAATAATAGAAATGTTGCAGATGATTAAAATTCTAGTAAATAGAGCTGTTCTCAGATGATTATGAGGGCAGCTTGTTTTTATTAGATAAAGATAAATTTATTTTGATAAGAATGATAAGTTTAGAGGTGAAATATTGAATAAAAATATAGAGATGCCTAAAAATGTTGCATTAATCATTGATAGGTTATTAGAAAATGGATATGAGGCTTATATGGTTGGAGGATGTGTTAGAGATTGTATTCTAGGAAAAGAACCTAAAGACTGGGATATAACAACTAATGCTAAGCCACTAGAAGTAGTGGAGTTATTTGATAAAGTTATATTAACTGGATTAAAGCATGGAACAGTTACAGTAATGTTAAATAAAGAGAGTTATGAAATTACAACCTATAGATCAGATGGTGAATATGAAGATAATAGACATCCCAAAGAGGTTAAGTTTGTGAGTTCTTTAAAGGAAGATTTGGCGAGAAGAGATTTTACCATTAATTCAATGGCATATAATAATATAAGTGGATTAGTAGATTATTTTAATGGGATAGAGGATTTGGATGAAAAGGTAATAAGAACTGTAGGTGAACCTAGAAAAAGATTTGGCGAGGATGCATTAAGAATGCTTAGGGCAATTAGGTTTTCTGCCCAACTAGATTTTACTATTGATAGGTTAACACTAAATTCAATAAAAGAACTTAAAGATAATATAAGAAATATATCAAAAGAGAGAATAAGAGAAGAATTTAATAAGATATTACTTAATGATCCAAGAAAAATAGAAATGTTGAGGGAATGTGGAATTTTAGAATACATAGTTCCAGGAATAAGCAAAATCTATAATTTTAATAAAAACAATTCTTGCCATTCACATGATTTATATAATCATGCAATTATAGCAACTGAAACTGTAGAATCCCAGATATATTTGAAATTGAGTATGCTATTTCATGATTTTGGAAAGGCTTGCACAATAAGAACTGATGAAAATGACAATTTGCATTGCAGTTCTTATTCAAAGGAATCCTCAAGAATAGCCAATGAAATATTAAAATATTTGAAATATGATAATAATACAATTAATAAAGTTACACTTCTTATACAGTATCATGACTATAGGATGGATAATAAAGTATCTATAAAAAAACTATTAAGAGAAATAGGTATAGATCTTTTTAAAGATCTAATTAAGATTAAGCGAGCGGATATACTTGCTCAGGAGTCCAAAAACTCTAAAAAACATTTAATAAATTTAGATGAGGTCGAAAATATTCTTAATAAAATAATTGATAAAGATGAATGTTTTACTTTAAAAAATTTGAAAATCAATGGTGGAGATCTATTGTCTTTAGGATTTAATAAAGGAAAAGAAATTGGTGAAATCTTAAATCATTTGTTGGATATTGTAATTGAAGATCCTAAATCAAATGAGAAACAGGAACTAATTAAATTAGTTATGAAACGATGGAGATAAAATTTATTAATATAGAATATGTTAATAATCAAAAGATATAAATTCAAATTAAGCGCTGCTCATTTTGAATTTATATCTTTTATTTTAAGTTTTTTAATTTGTATATATAAATATTTAAGTTTTTATTTAGTTAAATCTATACAATAAATTTAATTAATGAGAGAATAATTGTGTGATTGTATTTTGTAGAAAAATTGGATATAATTATAGTGAAAATTGAGAAAATTTTTACATTTAAGAAAAAATTAAGGGTGGGGATAAGATTATGAGAGAGTTAATGTTTTCAAACGTACAAGAAGCGTCAAATTTTATAAATAATAATTCTAATATAGGATTTGTTATATTTTCAAATGTAGAAAATGTTACAGAATTAGCAACATTAGTATCTTCAAATGTTATACTTTGTTCTACGTCTGGAGAGTATGGAAGAAATGGTTATGAAGATGGAGTTATTTCTGGATTTCAATATGATATTTGTGATGGTGAAGTTGTAGAGATATTTTATCCACCAATAAAAAGTGTGAATAATTTAAAAGGGGCTTATGAAAAAATTAAAACTAACAAGAATGCTTTTTCACTTTTATTATGCGATGGTCTAACTGGAATGGAAGAAAGTATTATAGGTACCCTCTATTTTGTAGATGATAATTTTAAAGTCATAGGTGGAAGTGCTGGAGATAATCTTAAGTTTAAAGAAACATTCATATTTATAGGTAAAAAGCGTGTTCATAGTGTAATGATTTTCTTTAATATAAAAAGAAGAACTACTATAATAAAAGAAAATATATATATACCAATGGGACAAAGACTATTAGTAACTGAAGCCGACCCTATAAGTAGGACGATAAAGACATTCAATAAAGTTCCAGCTAGCATTGAATATGCAAGAGTTTTAAATGTAAAAGAAAGTGATCTTCCTAATTATTTTATGAATAATCCTTTAGGAAAAATGTATGAAGATGAAATTTTTATATCTTCTCCTATGAAAGTAAACCCAGACAAATCAATCACATTTTATTGCCAGGTTATGTCGAATACCTTTGTTGAGGTTCTAAAACCAGTTGATCCAATAAGCCAAGTAAGAAATACAGTTGAGAAGATTGGATTTAAACCTAGCTTTATGTTGTCAATAAACTGTATATTAAGAAGTTTGAAGTTTCAAGAAGATAATATTTGGAAAGCAATAGATAAAGAACTACTTTCATTCTGCCCTAATACTGCTGGATTTGTAAGCTATGGAGAGCAATTTTATAAAAAACACGTAAATCAAACTATGGTAATATTAGCAGTTGAATAAAGGGGGATATTAATATGTTTAAATTTAAAAGCAAGGAAATAAGCACTATACAAAATCAAAATGAAGTTAACAGTAATGAGAAAGAAGAATGCTTCCTATATGTGAATGAAGTTATGGAGTTAACATCTATAATAGAAAATAATATAAAAACAGTTATTAATGAAGAAGGAAATATGACGTACGGGCTGGATAAACTTCTTGAAGGTACTGAATATACGACTAAGCAAACAGAAAATGTTAATGAATATTTACAGGTTTTATCTAAGAATAGTGATAAGACAGAAAATCTTGTACAGGATGTTTTTCTTAGTCTTGATAATTCTCAAAAAGAAATAGATAATGCAAGAAATGATTTTAATGAATTAATAAATCAGGTCGGCACAGTTTCTAAGGTTTTTGATGAATTTATCAATTTAATTTCAGAGATACAAAATCAGTATAACAGTATTCAAGGCTTTGCTAATATTATAAATGGAATTGCTCAGCAAACAAATTTATTATCATTGAATGCAGCTATTGAGGCAGCTAGAGTTGGTGAAGCTGGAAAAGGATTTACTGTTGTATCTAATGAAATAAAAAAACTTTCTGTTGATACTCAGAAAAATGCTAAAGATATTATGAATTCTTTAGATGATTTGACAAAATCAATGGAGCAATTATCTAGTAAATCTAACGAAGGAACTGAAGTTATAAATAAAACAACTAACATTATAGAAGGGTCTTCGTCTATACTAGATAAAATAATAGATGCTGAATCAGAAGTATATAAACATGTACAAGGAGTTCAGGACTCTCAAAAGAATAATTTACATGGAATAAAGGAGATATCAGTAAATTTAACTAATTTAGTTGAGAAATCAAGAACTGAAAATCAGCAATTACAAAACCTAGTATATAGCATACAGAAAAAGGGTGATTGTTACCTAGACATACTTAATTATATAAATCAAATTAAAATCCTTAAAAAGGAATAAATGCTGTATAAAATATTTTTACATAGTGAGTAAACTAACAAGCATAAAGCAATAAAAGATGAGTTTAGTAGAGCTCATCTTTTATTATTTTAAATACAGATAAATGATTTTATAAGGGTTAAAATATTCTAAGATTAGTGATATAATTGTTCTGTTAGAAAATTGTGGTACAATCTCATTGTCAGTGGTAAAGATTAGATAATGCTTAAGACTTTAATATTAAGGAGAAAACATAATGGAGAATGTTATTAATTATATGGAAATATGGGTTAAGGAGTATATGGAAATCTTGTTAGCCAAAACAGATGGATGTAAATGCGATAAATGTAAAAGGGACATCTTCACACTTTCTCTTAACAATTTAAAACCGTACTATGTGGCAACACCTTTAGGAAAGATAATGGCCAAAATAGAAAGTACTAAACAACAAGTTGAAACTGATATAATAGTACAAGTTACAACTGCGATAAATAAGGTTAGTAATAACCCTAATCATGATAGATAAACATCTCAGGAAAATATTACTACTGATATTAAGAAAACTATAAAATATCGTTTAGAAGAATACCTTTATTTTATGGTTTGGGTGGTTCTACCAGTTTCCACTAGAGCCACCACCACCAGAAGAGCCACCACCGAAGCCACCAAAGCCTCCTCCTGATGATCCACCTCTGGGACCACGGCCTCTAAAGATGCTACTCCAGAAAATAATCTGAAGTAGTGAAAAAGAAATTCTACCTTTATTAAAGATAATATCTAGCAATAGCAGACCTAGCACTATACTTCCAAACACCTTAGTTCCGGTATTAGATTTAATAGTATTTGTATTTTTTTCCGAGATATTTAATGATTTATCCAGAGTGATATTATACTCTTTTGCTATATAATCGCAAAAAGTACTATAAGAATTAAGTAGACCTTCACCATATTTTCCTTCTATAAAACTAGGCTTAGCAACTGATTCCATGATTCTGCTACTTAAAACGTCTGGAATAGCACCTTCAAGTCCACGGCCAACTTCAACTCTCCATGCCCTATCATTTAACGCCAAAAGAACCAATAAGCCGTTATCTTTACCTTTTTCTCCGATGCCCCATGATCTAAAAAGAGTATTAGCATAGTCTTCAATAGGTATATTATTAGTTGAGTTTATAATAACTACAACAGCTTGTGCGCCAGTTTTGTCTTCTAATTCCTTTCCTATAGAGAGTATGCCATTCACCTCAGTCTCGCTAGCTATATGTACATAATCATTTAAATATTTGTAAGATGTAGGAGAAGGAACTTTAATTTCAGCACTTGCTGAAATGAGGAAAATTGAAGAAACAACTAAAAGAAGAAAGCTTAATAATGAATTTAAAGATTTATGTATTAATTTTTCTATCATTTTGTAAAATCTACTGAAGGAACCTCTTTTGAGCCTTCGCTAGCTTTATAGAGTGGTTTCTCTTGGAAACCAAATAATGAAGATACTATATTACTTGGAAAACTTCTTCTTTTAGTATTATAATTTGTTACAGCAGTATTATAATCCTGCCGCGCTATTGCAATTCTATTTTCTGTTCCTTCTAACTGGACTGATAGATCTCTGAAATTCTGATTAGATTTTAATTCTGGATAATTTTCAACTATAGCCAATAGTCTTGAAAGGGAACCGGAAAGTTGATTATCAGCATCAGCTTGATCCTGTATATTTGTTGCACCAGATAATCTGCTTCTTGCATTAGCGATATCAGTAAATATGGATTTTTCTTGTGTAGCATAACCTTTAACTGTATTAACTAAATTAGGAATTAAATCCGATCTTCTTTGCAATTGAGTGTCAATATTTGAAGATGCAGAATTGGCAGTCTGTTCTAAAGAAACTAGATTATTATAACTACTTATAGGAATACCTACGACTATCAAGATTATTACCACAATTATTGCTATTTTTGTACTTTTTCGCATTAAAAAGCCTCCCTTCTAAATTAATTATATTATGTGCAGAAATATAAATTTTATATAGTAAACTAACCATATAACAAAATTTAAAATAATAATTCAAAAATTACAAGTAGCTTTAGATTAGTGATTTGGAATTAAATAAGGAGAATATTTATGATGTTAAAATTTAAGTATCATAACGATAAACGAATTTTAATTAACGAATCATCATGAAGTTTAAGGATATGATGAAATGATTATGATAATATGTTAAAATATAATAAATTTATACTTAGGAGATTAAAAATGGTCTATGTTTTAGAGAATGATATATTACAAAGTGATAAAATGGAAAGTATTACAACAAATAATAATAAATTATTTGTTGTTGTCATCAAATTTGATGAAATTAAATCAGTTTCGGATATCCTCAATATAAACGAAAAATTATTATATGATTGTATGAATGGAAGAACATCTAAATTTGAAAGTTATGAAGGTCTAGATTACATATCTTTAAAGATTCCTATAATTAATAATTTATTAAAACAATCAAAAAAAGTAAGTATGTTTCTTCAGAAAAACGTACTTGTATTTATAAGTGATGGAAATGACATTCTAGAACAGGTGGTTTCTAAGAGTAAAACGGGTGAGATTAAAGGATTGAATCTTAGCAAGATTTTATATGCATTTTTTGATAAACTTACATTTGAAGACACTTATCATATTGAAGAACTTGAATATGAAATTGCAGCACTTGAAGAAGGCTTAATGACTTCAAAGAATGATAACTACTTAAAGAAGATTATTATGTTGAGAAAAAAATTATTAAAATTGAAGAGGTATTATGAAAGATTATTAAATATTGCAGAATCTATAGAAGAAAATGATAATGGATTAATTGATAAAAAAATAATAAGGTACTTTAGAATGTTCACTAATCGTATTAATAGACTATATCAGAATGTGAATAATCTTAGAGATTATGTTACTCAAGTAAGGGAAGCATATCAAGCTCAAGTTGACATAAATCAAAATCAATTAATGAGGTTATTCACGGTGGTCACGACTATATTTTTGCCACTTACTCTTATAGTAGGGTGGTATGGAATGAATTTTAATATGCCGGAATACGGTTGGAGTTATGGATATCCCTTTGTGATTTCAATAAGTGTCAGCGTAGTTGTGTTATGTGGCGTGTGGTTTAAGAAAAATAAGTGGTTATAAAAATAATACCTCATAATTTATTACTTATAAGATTATGAGGTATTGTATTAAAATAGAATTAGATTATTTTTTGAATTTTACAAAATAAAGAATGATGCGGCAACTATTAAATAGACAGCAAGAAGTTGAACTCCTTCCAACCAATTGGATTCTCCATCGTTAGAAACTCTATTAGCTATTAATACAGCAACTATAAGGCCAATCAGTTCAAATTCATTGAAAACAATACTCATAGGAGTGAATAATAAACTTAAGAATATTAATACTGGTGCTACAAATAATATAATTTGCAAGCTTGAGCCAATAGCTATTTCCAAAGCAACGTCCATTTTATTCTTCATTGCCATTACAACAGAAGTACTATGTTCGGCAGCATTTCCTATAATAGGGATTAAAATAATACCAACGAAAAATTCACTAAGTCCTAAGCTTGAAGTTATAGATTCTATTCCACTTACCAAGAATTCACTTTCCATAGCCACTAGAACTGTAGCAATAACTAATATAGAGATTGCTTTCTTTAATGTCCATTTAGCACTACCTTCTTCTTGGTTAGAAACTGTATAAATATCTTTGTGAGTGAAGAATGAAAAAATAAGACTTAAAATATAAATAGAAAGCATTACTATTGCAACTATTATACTTAACCCTTCATATCTAGTATTCAAAAGAGTTGGATCCACAGTATGGGTAAATAAAGCAGGTACACATAAGCCAACAACAGCAAATAGTAACATACTTGAAGATACTTCAACAACTCTTTTGTTAAAAGTCTGAGTTTTATGTTTTAGCCCCCCAGCAAGCATACTAGCACCAAGTACTAACAATATATTGCCGATTACAGACCCAGCTATAGAAGATTTTACAACATCAAAAAGGCCTTCTTTAAGAGCAAAAAATGATATTATTAGTTCTGTTGCATTTCCGAAAGTGCCATTTAAAAAACCGCCAATCTTAGGGCCTGAGTAGAATGAAATTTCTTCAGTTGCTTCACCCATAAGCCCTGCTAGTGGTACTATAGATAATGCTGCAAGTATGAACATTATTGATGGAGATACATGCATAACAAATTCTGCTATAAAGCTTATTGGAATAAAAATAAGCATATATTTTAGTAATTTCATGAAATATTGCCTCCTTGATAATTATTATAAATTTGTAATTCTAATTAATTTTAATTGAAAATTCAAATAGTAATTGAATAATAATTAGTGTTTAATAAATACATCATAATATTATAAACTATAATTTGACATTATGCTATATTTTTCTAAGTAGGAAAATAATTAAAGGTAGTTTACCTTTATTTTAGGAATAGGAAACTATTTTATTATTTGCATTTTATGTGGTATATTAATATAAGAAATTAGTGTATATAAATGCAAAGTAATGTTGTATAGAGAAATATATACTATTAATGCAAATAAATTATAAAATTATTTAAATTAAGGAGGAACCGAAATGTCAGTAAAAATGTTGCATACTTGTATTAGAGTTAAAAATTTAGAGGAATCTTTAAAGTTTTATAGAGATGCACTAGGTCTTATAGAGACTAGAAGAAAAGATTTCCCAGAACATAAATTCACCCTTGTTTATTTGTCAAATGAGATGGGGGGATATGAAATTGAACTTACCTATAATTATGGTGTTGAAAAATACGATTTAGGAAATGGATTCAGCCATACTGCAATAGGTGTTGAAAACTTAGAAGAAATGAGAGAAAAACATATAGAACTAGGATACGAAGTTACGCCTTTGAAAGGATTACCAGGAGAAAAACCAGGATATTATTTTGTGACTGATCCAGATGGATATAAAGTAGAAGTTATACGAAGATAATACTTTTATGCTTGAAAAATAAGTGAATTATATAAATATATATTAGATTAAGAGAGATTGCGAAAATATAAAAGTAGTCTCTCTTTATATTTTAATAACGTGGAATTCGAGATGTAAAGATATACATTTATATGGTATAATTTACTGATAGATTTAAGATAGAGAAGGTTGGATTTTATGGATAAAAAGAAAAATATTTATATATTAATTGGCGCAGGAATAGTAGTAATCCCATTTATTATTAGTTTAGCTGCTTTCTTTTTTTACAATAAGACACACAAACCGGAAAATAAATTACTGGAGTACTTTAGCTTATTAAATTCAAAAGAATATGAAAAAATGTATGATTTGGCAGATGGTGAAATTATACAAAAGATGTCCAAAGATGATTTTATTACAAGAAACAAAAATATTTATGAAGGTATTGGTGCTAGTAATATTGAAATCCATGTAAAAAATGTAAAAAAAGATGGTGATAAAGCTACCGTAGATTATGAAACCAGCATGGATACTATATGTGGAAAATTAGAATTTTCAAATAGTGCAACTATGAGTAGGAAGATTGGAAAGGATTATGCTTTAATGTGGAATTCTCAAGCAATATTCCCGGACTTAGCTGATAGCGACAAAATAAGAGTTAAAATAATAAAATCTAAAAGAGGAGACGTATTAGATAGAAATGGAGTTAAACTGGCAACAGATTCTTTTTCATCTAACGTTGGAATTGTTCCAGGAAACTTAGGTGAAAACAAAGATAAATCAATTGATGAAATTTCAAAAGTATTAGGGATAACTGTTGATTATATAAACAGTCAACTAAATGCATCATATGTTAAACCAGATATGTTTATCCCAGTGAAGACAATACCATATGGAGATGAAAGAATTCCGAGCCTTCTTAAAATTCCAGGAGTTAAAATTAATGATAAAGATGCAAGAGTTTATTCTCTAGGAGAGCAGGCAGCACATCTAACTGGATATGTGCAAGCTATAAATGCTGATGAATTGGATAAACATAAAGATGAGGAGTATACTGAAAATTCTATAATTGGTAAATCAGGGCTTGAAAAAACATACGAAGATACATTAAGAGGAATTGATGGTGCTGAAATATATATTCAAAGTATTCAGGGCGAAAAGAAAAAATCAATTATAACAAAAGATGTTAAAAACGGTGCGGATTTAAAATTAACAATTGATAGCAATCTACAAAGCTTATTATATAGTCAGCTTGGTAGTGATAAAGGAACTTCAGTTGCTATGAATCCTAATACAGGAGAGGTTTTAGCTTTGGTTAGTACACCAGCATTTAATCCAAATGATTTTGTTTTGGGCATGTCAGGTGATGAGTGGAATAGTTTGAATAATGATCCTAAAAAACCTATGTATAATAGATTTCAGGCAACATTAGTGCCTGGATCTTCCTTTAAGCCAATTACTGCGGTTATTGGTTTAGATACAAAAAAGATAGATCCCAATGCAAATAAAAATATAACTGGCCTTAGCTGGAAGAAGGATAGCAGTTGGGGAAATTACTCAGTTACAAGAGTAAGCGATTATAAAGGACCGTCAAATCTATCGAATGCACTTGTTTATTCTGATAATATCTACTTTGCTCAGGCAGCGTTAGATATTGGAAAGGATATACTTAGAGATAAGTTAAATAGCTTTGGATTTGTTGATAAAATTCCATTTGAATATCCATTATATAATTCACAATATTCAAGTGATAAGGATTTTAAATCTGAGGTACAACTAGCAGACAGTGGGTATGGTCAAGGTGAAGTTTTGGTAAATCCTGTGCATCTAGCAGCGCTTTACACTATGTTTCAAAATGAAGGAAATATATTAACACCATATCTTGTGAAAAAGGATAATTCAGATAACAAAGTATGGAAAGCTAATGTTGTGTCAAAAGACTCAGCTAATACGGTACTTCAAGATTTGATACAAGTAGTAGAAAATTCAGGTGGGACAGGTCATGGAGCTTATACTAGTGGGTTAACTATAGCTGGAAAGACAGGAACAGCGGAGATAAAAGCATCTCAGGATGATAATAATGGTACAGAATTAGGATGGTTCGTTGGGATGACCACTAATAAATCTCCCAATAATCTATTGGTAGTAATGATGATTGAAGATGTTAAAGATAGAGGTAGTAGCCACTATGTAGTTCCTAAAGTAAAAAAGGCTCTGGAAACTGTAAATTAGTAAGATTAACAATTGCAATTCATATATGAAATGGCTGTAGATTTATACAGCCATTTTTTGGTAAAATATACTATAAATATTTATGTTAATTAGCATTCAGATGAAATTATGGATTAAGAAGTCAAAATAAAATTAGGTTAAAACTCACGTTCAAAAATACTTACTTTTTCATGATCATGAAAGTCATCTATTGAATTTATACCAAGTTTATTTAATACCTCATCAAGTACTTTACTATGAACTGGAACCTTTATAGGTGAATCATAAGCAAATTTATCGGCTGATTCTTTACCTTGTTCTGTAGGAATTATTGCTTTAGGACCACCAACACATCCGCCAACGCATCCCATTCCTTCTAAGAAGTTTGCATCAACATTTCTATTTAGAGCGTTTTCAAGAAGTTCTTTGCAATCTTTTACTCCAGAGGCTTTTGCAGCTTTAAAATACTTGTGCTTTTCAGGGAAAAGTTCTTCAACTGTTTCTGATACAGCAATTGAAACGCCACCACTGCGGGCGTATAATCTTCCGCCTCTAGAAGCGTACTCAACAGATGGTACACCATCCAAATCACCAGGCTTTATGTCTAAAGTTCTGAATACTTCGTCAAGCTCTTGAAATGTTAATACAAAATCTACTGCATCGTTTAAATCCTTATCTTTAGCTTCAGCTTTTTTTGCAATACATGGACCTATAAAAACTACTTTTGCATCGGAATCAAGACTTTTTATCATTCGTGCAGCAGCAACCATAGGTGAAACCGATGGGGATAAATCAGGAACAAGTTCCTTGTAAACTTTTCTAAGCATTCCTATCCAAATAGGGCAGCAGCATGAAGTAATCATCAAGTCTTTAGGCCCATTCACATGTTTATCAAATTCAACAGCTTCTTTTATTGTTAATACGTCTGCTGCAAAGGCAACTTCGATCATATCAGTAAAACCTATTTTTATAAGAGCAGCCCTGATTTGATCCATAGTGACCTCAGTACCAAATTGCCCGCTAATAGCAGGAGCAACTGCAGCAAAGACTTTTTTATTGTTCTGCATTAAATCTAAAACGGGAAGAAAATAAACTTTATCTAATATTAATCCATGCTTACATGAATCCACGCATACACCACAATTTAGACATTTATCGTTATCTATGTATGTTGATCTTTCTTCTTCATCATAAAGAATGGCATCAAAAGGACAAGCAACCTGACAGCTAAATTTACCGTCTTCATTTCTAGGACATGATTCATCACAGCCCTTAAGTTTTTCAATTAATCTTGTATTAACTGTATATTCTGTAATTGCTTTTTTTAGATTATATACATAATTATTATCGAACTCCATATCAACTCCACACAACGATCTAATAATCTCAAAAGTTTCTTGTGGAGACTTTTTGTGACACACCATAATACGTTTAAGAGTTTCATCAAAATTACCATTGTAATATGATTTAACTAACTCATCGAATAAATCATTATATTTATTATTCATTAAGACACCTCCAAATTGCAAAAATATCTATTATATATTATTATATATTTATTTGCATATATTAATACTAAAATTCAGCATAAGTTAAATTAAAATAGAAAAAAATAAGAAAATGGAAGGAAAAACAAATATAGATGTAGAAGTAATATTTAAAATACAGCTAATAAATTTTATATTAATCTTGAATTTTATTCAATGTAAACGTATAATTAAATTTGAGTTTTATTCTTATTGGGGAGATGTAAAAATGTTTATTTATATATTAAATATTTTAAAAGATGGGGCAAGGAAAAATAAAATTGAGGGGTTATCAAACATTGAAATTATTAATGATACAGGTTGCATTTCGAGGTTAGCAAATATCAAAAGAGGTTCTAATCTTAAAAGTTTTAATAGTGAAATAGGAGATATTGTAGGAATTTTGGATAAATATAAATTGAATAGAAATGATAGAATTGAGATTTTAAGTAAGTTTATAGTTGATAATGACTATAATAGGATACTTGAAAACACACATGACAATTTTTATATTAAAAAAAGAGAAAAAGTAATTATAGATTCAATATCAATACTAGAAAACATATTTATAAAGGCACTGTTTTAGATCCAGAGAGGAATTTGATTGAAATACTAATTTAAAATAAAAAGGAGCACTAAATATAGTGCTCCTTATATTCAATGAAATTAAGCTCTGTTTACTGAACCGAATAATTCCATTTTTTCTTTAACTGTAGCTTTGATAGCTTCGAATCCAGGATTTAATAACTTTCTTGGGTCAAATCCTTTTCCTTCTAAATCTTTTCCAGCTTCAATATATTTTCTAGTAGCTTCTTGGAATGATAATTGGCATTCAGTATTAACATTGATCTTAGCTACTCCAAGAGATATAGCTTTCTTTATCATATCTTCAGGAATTCCAGTACCACCATGTAATACTAATGGCATAGAAGTTCCAACAGCTTCTTCAATTTTAGCTAATGCTTCAAAATCTAATCCAGCCCAGTTTGCAGGGTATTTTCCATGAATGTTTCCAATACCAGCAGCTAACATAGTAACTCCTAATTCAGCTATTTGCTTACACTCATTTGCATCAGCAACTTCACCTTTACCTATAACTCCGTCTTCTTCTCCACCAATTGAACCAACTTCTGCTTCTAAAGAAAGTCCTTTTTCATTAGTTATAGCAACTAATTCTTTAGTCTTTTCTATATTTTCAGCTATTGGATAATGAGATCCATCAAACATGATTGATGAGAATCCAGCTTCGATACATTTTTTTGCACCTTCATAGCTGCCGTGATCTAAGTGTAAAGCAACTGGTACAGTAATGTTTAATTCTTCGATCATTGCTTTAACCATTGCAGATACAGTCTTATATCCTGTCATATATTTTCCAGCACCTTCAGATACACCTAAGATAACTGGTGAATTATTTTCTTGTGCAGTTAATAATACAGCTTTAGTCCATTCTAAGTTGTTGATGTTGAATTGACCAACTGCATATTTTCCTTGTCTAGCTTTGTTTAACATTTCTTTAGCTGATGTTAACATTTTACGACCTCCGTATACTTGTATATTTATTATAATAACTATAATAGCTTAGGAAAAATGATTTATGTACTTTACACATCAGTTTTTCCTTTTTCAAACTTATTATACTCTAAAATTAACTATATGAAAACAATAAATTGAAAAATCTGCTTCTTTTAATAAAACATATGTATCTTTATACGAAATTTACATAATATATATTTAGATAATAAAAATCTTATTTTATGAAAGAGTGGTAATATGTAGAATTTAATTAAAAAAGGACTTATGTAGAGAAATGATGGTACGGATAAAAAATGCTAAAAGTTAGATTTATATTTTGAAATAAGTACCATACTAGAAAGTAAAAACTTTTTATAACTACAATAGTCATAAGATGAGTAGGCATTTTAAAATGAACTTTTAGAGCGCTTAATTTTATATGTATTATCTAGATAATTACAATATTAAAATTTTATATAATTTAGTTTTATTAATTCTATTACATGTGAGGAGGTCATTTTTTGTTTAACATAGGAGATAAGGTTGTATACCCAAGTCAAGGAATAGGAATAATTGATGTTATTGAAGAAAAGGAACTCAAAGGTGAGAAAATAAAATGTTATATAATACACTTAATTAATAATACCATGAAATTAACTTTACCTATTAGTGCAGCAAATACATTCAATATAAGGTTAGTGAGCGATATTAAAACATTAGAGAATAGTTTAAAACATTTGGATAGATTTATGACAGAAGCAGAAAAATTTTCTAAAATTAATTATAAAGAAAGAAGGAATATAAGTAAAATAAAAATGAAATCAGGCACATTTGATGAATTTATTGAAGTTATCTTTGATTTAACACAATTGAAAAGATGGCATAGTTTAAATTCAAGTGAAAAACAAATGCTAAATCATATAAAGAAAATTGTAGTAGAAGAGATTGCTCAAGCAAAATGTTTAACAAGTGATGAGGCTTCTGAGTTATTGGATATCTCAATGAATTTAAAAAGTTAAGTTAAAAAGTTTGCTATTTTACTGAAGTATGTTATAATGAATATTGTAAATGAAATAAAAGGTTTTTTATAGATATGTAAATTTCTCCTTTAGAGAATTATATGAATCAATATATTAATCTTTAGTTAAAGGAGGAACTTTATATGACAGATAAGACTTTAGTATGCAGAGATTGTGGAGAAGAATTTGTTTTCACTGTAGGGGAACAAGAATTCTACCAAGAAAAGGGATTTACTAATGAACCTACAAGATGTATATCTTGCAGAAGAATTAAGAAGGAACAAAATAATAGAAGATAATATTATTTTATTAAGAGTTGTAAGATTTTCTTACAACTCTTTTTTATTCTTTAGAAATTTATATTCCAATAAAATTTATGGATAACTTAAAAAAGGTTGCCTAGATAGTTTTGGCGTTTTAAGTTGATAGATTAGAAACATTAATAAGAAATGCTATAGATATGGGAGTTAAGGTGGGAGCGTGTTCTATGAGCATGGAGTTAATGGGGATTAAAAAAGAAGAATTTATTGATGGGGTTGAAATTGGTGGAGTTGCTTCATATTTAGGATCAACAGAAGGTTCTGGACTAAACTTGTTTATTTAATTAATAATTGTTTGTAATATAAATATTTCATAGACTTGGTAATTAATAATTTCACCAAGTCTATTTTTTATTGTTTGTTTTTACAATGATTGGTGATAATATGAAATTATAGAAGACAAGTATTGGGATTAAAATATATAATTAGAATGGGATATATTTTAATTTGAAAATATTATCATGCAGGTAAAAAAAGTTAATAAACGTTTATATAAACATATTAATATGAAAGCGAGGGATTTTATGAGAGATTTAGAAAATGGCTCAAATTTAAAGACAAAAAAGAAAAATACAAGTATGATACTAGCTGCGTTCATGATTTTCATTTTGCCAATAATGCTGGTATTTATAGGAGCTTTTATAGGCGGAATAATAGGTGAAAATATGCAGGTGGCTTCTAATAGAACTTTTCAAATCGTAGGTGGAGTAATTGGCTTTTTGTTATCAGCCATAATAGTCAAAGTGTTTGATAAACATTCAAAAGCAGATGAAAAGTCAGAGAAGATTTATTGGGATGATTTATAAATAACTGATAGAAATAATAAGGAATTGCTAAATAAAAAATATTTGTTGACAATTGTTTAATATATAGTAACTAAGCATATATTTCCCACATAATTTATAAGTATAAGAACTTTTATAGGAGAAATATATGATTAACTTAGTATTAACACCGCTTCACTATATTTATCTTATTTTTATCATTATAATTATATTGGCTATGGTGAAGAAGAAAGATATCTCTCTTTTATGTATACTAGGCATTTTTATTCTGGGATTGGCAGGAACAGAATCAATTTATAAATCTGTAATGGGAGTATTTAATAGTTTTGTTTATGCAGCAAAGGAATTGATGCCAACAATTTTTATAATATCAATAATAACAGCAATGAGTAATACATTAATGGACTCTGGAATAAATGATGAGATGGTGTCTCCTTTTAGAAAAGTGATTAAAAATTATTGGATTGCTTATTGGGTAATTGGAATTTTTATGATGGTTTTATCGTGGTTTTTCTGGCCATCTCCAGCAGTTGCACTTATAGGGGCATTGTTTCTACCTATTGCTAAGAAAGCTGGACTTCCAGCTATGGGAGTAGCTATTTCAATGAATTTATTTGGACATGGTATAGCTTTGTCAAGCGATTATATAATTCAGGCAGCACCAAAACTTACTGCCGATGCAGCAAGTATACCGGTTTCTGAGGTTATATCTGCGAGTATTCCACTTGAACTAACAATGGGAATAGTTACAACTGTGGCTGCATTTTATTTCCTTAGAAAGGAGATTAAATCAGGAGAGCTGCCTAGTGAATATGAGGAAATAGAAAGTTCAACATCAATTTCAAGTTCTTCAATGCTTATTTCTTCAAAAAAAATAAGAAGGTTTTTAGCGTTATTAATTCTTGTACTATTTGCATTAGATATTTTTATAATGTATATTGCTAAATTACAAGGTGGTGATGCAACAGCGCTCATTGGAGGAACTGCCATATTTATCCTAAGTTTAATTTCAATACTAGCTTATAAAGAAAAATCCCTAGATAAAATTACTGATAATCTTGTTAAAGGGCTCCAGTTTGGTTTCAAAATATTTGGAGTTGTTATACCAATAGCTGCATTTTTTTATTTAGGTGACTCGGCGTTTACTGATATATTTGGAAAGATACTTCCCGAAGGCTCAAACGGAATAGTTAATGACTTGGGTGCTGCACTTGCAAATAATGTTCCGATAAACTCAACTATTTCCGCCGGTACACTTACAGTAGTTGGAGCAATTACAGGATTAGATGGATCAGGTTTTTCAGGAATATCTTTGGTAGGATCCATTTCAAAAATATTCTCAACTGCTTTGGGTGGTGGTGTAGCAACGTTAACAGCTTTAGGACAAATTGCAGGAATATGGGTAGGTGGAGGAACCGTAATCCCATGGGCACTAATACCAGTAGCAGCGATTTGCGGTGTAGATGCATTTGAATTAGCTAAAAAGAACCTCAAACCGGTTGTTATAGGATTAATCATTACAACAATAGTTGCAATATTTATTATTTAACAATTGAGAAGTAAGCTAAATTCAATAAATATATTGTAATTAAAATAAAGAATTCTGATTATAAGACTCCGCTAATTTATGATTTAGGGGAGCCTTTATTTTTCATATAATAAAAGATGCAATGTGAAATATAAATGAACCCATACAATTGCTAGAGAACTCTTGTAGTGTTATAATAATCACAACATTTTCCTATGAAGATAGAATAATACAATAAGGGGGACTATTATATGGAAAATAAGAATTCAAGAATTGTAAAAGTAATTCAGACAGGTGTCCTTGCGGCATTATGCTTTGTATCATTTACTTTTCTTTCGATAAAAATACCTGTTGGTGAGGATGCGGTTTCGCTTCACATTGGAAATGCATTTTGTGTACTAGCAGCATTACTTTTAGGAGGATGGTATGGCGGATTGTCAGGGGCTATAGGCATGACAATATCAGATCTACTAGATCCAACATATGCAATTGGAGCACCTAAAACTTTTATTTTAAAGTTATGTATTGGCTTGATAACTGGTTTAATTGCTCATAAATATGCAAAAATAGATGAAAGTAGCGATAAAAAGTATATAGCTAAATGGACTATTATTGCTGCAATTGGAGGATTAGCTTTTAATGTTGTTTTTGATCCAATAGCTGGATACTTTTATAAACAATATATTCTTGGGCAGCCACAGCAAATGGCAGCAGTTTTAGCAAAAATAAGTGTATTTGCAACCTTTGTTAATGCAGTAGTATCAGTAATATTAGTAAGTATTATTTATAATGCTATAAGACCTGTTTTATCAAAGTCTGGATTATTATTGCCAGTTGGAGAAAGAAAATCTATATTAAAATAATAACTTTATTTTTGTATGTAAGAAACCATTAAAATCACAATTTATGATTTTGGTGGTTTTTATCAATTTGAAATACAATAAATTTTAATTTTTATAAGGGAATACAATTATATAGATGAGAGCTTTATTCTTTGTGTTTACGTTAATGTTCGTGTTTGTAAGAAAAAAAAGAAGAAAAAAATAATTTGTTATTGATTTTTATTGATATATAAGCTAAAATTACCTAGTAATAAGAACTATTTTTGAAAAAAAGTTAATAATATTCACTTATATAAATCTGATAATAAGGGTCGGATGTTTCTACCAAGCTACCGTAAATTGCTATAGGACTATAAGTGTCTACTTAAAAATTATATTTAATGTCAAGGAGAGATAAGAATGAATTATGATGTAATAATAGTAGGTGCTGGTCCAGCAGGAATATTTACTGCATATGAACTAAAGAAACAAAAACCTCAATCCAAAATCCTTTTAGTTGAATCAGGAAAGAGTATTGACAAGAGACATTGTCCAAAAGATAAAACTAAAAAGTGTGTATCATGCAAACCTTATTGTCATATTACTACTGGATTTTCTGGCGCAGGAGCGTTTTCAGACGGAAAGCTATCTTTAAGCTATGAAGTAGGTGGAGATCTACCTGAACTTGCAGGAGCTGATTTGATACAAGAATACATAGATTATACAGATTCAATTTATTTGGACTTTGGAGCAGATACTAAAGTTGAAGGTGTAGGAAATAATGAAGCAGTTAAAGAAATAAGAAGAAAAGCAATACAAGGTGGATTAAAATTAGTAGATTGTCCAATAAGACACTTAGGAACTGAAAAAGCTCAAGAGATATATTTGAAGATTCAAAAACATCTATTAAATGCTGGCGTTGAAATTAAATTTGATACAACAGTTAAAAATCTTTTGATAAGAAACAATGAAGTATCTGGGGTATTAATAACAGATTCATTAACTAGAAGTAATGATGAAGAAATGTTTTCAGATAAAGTAGTTGTAGCAACAGGTAGAAAAGGTGCTGATTGGTTAAAAGACATGTGTATTGAGCACAAGATAAATCATAGTGCAGGACCAGTTGATATAGGTGTTAGAGTTGAGCTCAGAAATGAAGTAATGGAAAGTGTAAATAATGTACTTTACGAATCTAAACTTATAGGGCATCCAGCGCCATTTAAAGATAAAGTTAGGACTTTCTGCCAAAATCCAGGCGGTTTTGTAAGTCAAGAGAATTATGATAATAATTTAGCAATAGTTAATGGTCACTCTTATAAAGATAAGAAATCTGATAATACAAACTTAGCAATTTTAAGTTCACATAATTTTTCGGCTCCTTTCAATGAACCAATTGAATATGGGCAGAAGGTTGCAGAACTTGTTAATATGTTGGGGAATGGAAAAATATTAGTTCAAAGATATGGCGATATATTAGATGGTAAGAGAACTTGGGAAAAGGAATTGTATGAATCAAACGTTAGACATACATTACCAGATGCAGAAGCAGGAGACTTAACATCAGCTATGCCATATAGAACTATGACAAATATTCTAAACTTTATACAAGCTATGGATACAGTAGTCCCAGGATTTGCAAGTAGAGAAACATTATTATATGGTCCAGAAATAAAATTCTACAGTAATAGAATTGATTTAGATAAAAATTTCGAAACTAATATAAAAGGCTTACATTGTTTAGGTGACTCAAGTGGCTGGACTAGGGGACTTATGATGGCATCAGCCATGGGTGTGATAATGGGTAGAAAACTTTAAAAATATTGAAAATACTAAGTTGTATTAATATCAAGTATTCATAAATACAGGGGATGATAACATCCATTAAACAGTATTCTACATAATTTTTTATGAAAATTATGAGGGATGCTGTTTTTTATAAAAGATATATTAATTTAAATGATGTGTTATTAGTAATAACCTAAAGTTAAGATTATAAATTGTATAAAGAAATATAGATATCCAATTCAAGAATTAAACTTATGAATAGTAATTTCTAGCATAAACTAATGATTTAACCATGTT
>NZ_JAKGTE010000035.1:0-54253 GCF_022324665.1 Clostridium sp. YIM B02500
TTTATTCTACCTCCAACCTTATAAAATAAACATATTACTTTTTGAAGTTTACACGAAAGTCTTGACAGACTCCTATATTTATGTGTCAACTTACCAGAATCATAAATATTTTGTTCCGAAAAGCTATGAAAATATATTCACATACTAATTCTAATTAATAATTTAGGCATCTATATATACTATTACTTTAGTTAAACTCTTACTTTTATTTGATAATATTATTTCAATATTGAAACTTATGAATTAAATCTATATCCTGTTCCCCAAAGGGTTTCAATATACTCTGGATTTCCTGGATCTTTTTCTATCTTCTTTCTTAACTTTTGTATATGGACTGCCACAGTTGCTGTATCTCCGTAATAATCATCTCCCCATATTCTATCGAATAATTGATCTTTAGTGAAAACTATATTTGGATTAGAAGCTAAAAATATCATAAGCTCATACTCCTTTGTAGTAAGAATAACCTCTTTTCCATTTACGAAAACTTTATGTGAATCTGTTCTTATCTCCAATGCTTTATGGCTAATAATATTAAGTTGGGGTCTATTTCCTGATAATCTCTCATATCTAAGCATATGAGACTTTATTCTGGCTACTAATTCTGCAGGACTAAAAGGTTTTGTTAAATAATCATCTGCACCAAATCCTAACCCCTTTATTTTATCAATATCTTCACTTCTTGCTGATACTATTATTATAGGTATTTCATATTTTTCTCTAACTTCTCTTACTATTTCATACCCATCTTTGCCTGGTAGCATTAAATCAACTATTATAAGATCATATGTACCAATAAGAGCTTTTTTTAATCCTTGAATACCATCCTGAATTATTTCTACTTTATAACCATTTAATTGAAGATACTCTTTTTCTAGTTCAGCGATATTTATATCATCTTCTATAATTAATATTTGTTTCATATGCTTCCTCCTCTTTATTATTTATGACTTAAATGACACATGTCAGATATCTATGATTCGTATCACTATTTAATCACGAATAACATCTGCACACTCCTTAGCATTGTGCCCCTTCTTGGTATAAATTCAGCTATAGTTCTCTCCATCTGAAAAGCTTCACTTTATTGGTAGCTCTATAGTAAACGTACTTCCTTTCCCCATTATACTTGATGCATAAATTTTTCCTCCATGAGCTTCTACCATTTCCTTTGCAATTGCAAGTCCTAAACCTGTACTCATAAAGTCTTTTGTACGTTCTGTATCTATACGGTAAAATCTATTAAATATATTTGAAAGTTTATCTTCTGGAATCCCAGCACCATTATCTTTAATTTCTATCTTAATCCATTCATTATTATTACTTAATTCTACTTTAATTATTGAATCTTTTTGCCTTCCATATTTTATAGCATTCCCTATAACATTCCTAATAACTTGATATATTCTTTTTCCATCTATGTTAATTTCTAATTCTTCCGACAACCTATCTTCAAATTTAAATTCAATATCCTTTTCTTTAAGAACAAAATTAAACTCTTCCATAAGGTCACTCATAAATGCCTTAAATTTGACTATCTCAAAATTAAAATCTAATTTTTGCATATCTAATTTTGAAAATAAAAACAAATCATCAATAAGGTTATTTATATAAGTAGTATTATTATGAATTATATTTAGATAATTGTTCACTTTATCTGGTGAAGTAACAACGCCATCTACTAAGGCTTCAATATATCCATTAATTGAAGTAATTGGCGTTTTTAGATCATGGGAAATATTAGCTATCAATGCTTTTCTATTTTCTTCATATTCAAGTTTCATCTCTTCAGATTTTTTTAAGGTTTCAGCCATCTTATTAAAATCATATATTAAAATTCCTATTTCATTATATACGTCGTTATCAATTTTCACGTCATAATTACCCCTAGCTATCTGTTCAACACCATCTTTTAACTTCTCTATAGGTTTCATAATTCTTTTTTCCATTCTCATAGTGATATATATATGAGAGCTTTGATGAATAATAAAAATTATTGCAAAAAATATAGTAATTGCTTTTACATCTACAAATTTAAATATAGAAAAAACAAGTAATATGCTTATTAAAATTCCCGTTGGACGCATCCATCTTAGATATCTATGTATCCTATTAAATTCATTAAATTGTTTATGATGAGACTTATGATGTATTTTTTGATGCTCATAAACTAACTCATAACGCATTTCATTTAACTCTTTAAGTTTTTCAAAAAATTCTCGATGTTCTTCATCAATTCTATTATGAAAATGAGAATGAACTCTTCCTCTAAACCTTCTAATGCTTTCCACCACCTTAAAATAAATTTCTACCATTGTAATGATTATAACATTACAAATTAACTTTTAATAAATTAAATTAAAACCCCCTATTAATAATTCTAATAAAATCATTCTATGAGATACTTAATTTTTTACTTGGAACAAAGTTCCTTATTTACTTATTTATTTATAAATGAAAATCTCTAAATAATTGAATTTTACATCAATAATTTAGAGATTTCTGAATTTCAACCCCTCTTTACATTAAGAAATACTCATTTTTCTTAATAGATTTTTCACATCAGTTGCATATATATATTTATTATCTTCTTTAATCATCACTCTAGTGCGACATTTAAAGCATTTATTATCACAATGCGTTGTCTCAAATTGAATTCCTCTATTATTTAGAACTTCAACTAATTCATTATACTTTCTAGTGTTAGTACAAATAAGATATTTGGGCATTTACTACTATCTCCTAACTCAATTAATTTACCAAACTAAATCTAGTGATCCATTTACAGCATTTTCGCCTTTAGAAGAAATTTCTACTTTCTCAACTTCATTATTTTTATTTGCGTATATTTTTAATATAGCATCGCTGTTTTCAGAACATAATAGTTCTTTTATAAATTTATGATGCTTATGAAAACCTCTATCATCACTTTCCTTCATTTGTCTTATATGCTCCATTATCTTTTCTTCATCCATTCCTTTATGGAATTCTTTAAGCATGTCCTTGATTTCTTTAAATACCTCTTTCAATTCTAAAGAAATAATAGCCTTTTCATCTTTTTCCTCTACTTGCACATTATTTAATAAATTTAATATAAAAGTAACTTTTGAAAGTCCTCCTTTTATTCCACCGTGACCATGCATTCCGTGCATATTCATTCCATGATTATGCATTCCTCTATGAAATCCATGATGCTGGCACTCCTTTATATTAAATTCAGAATTACTATCATGTTTTACTTTTTTGCCTTCAGCATCTAAATCAACACTTATGTTAGCTTTTGTTTCCCCACTTTTAGTATTAGTTTCAAATTCATTGGAAAATGATAATACTTTTACATCTCCTTTAGTTGCTTCCAATTTTACACTTCCTTTAAACACTTCTTTTTCCTTCATAGTTTTAAATACATCATATAATACTTTAATTTTATTCATTTATAACGCCTCCCAATATTTTCAAAGATTTATTTCCTTGCTTGTTATGAATTCATTATAAAATCTAATTTTAAAAATCTTTTAAAGCAATTATAAAAATTTTATAAAAAAATAGAAATCCCTCAAAAGGGATTTCTATTTATACTATCTAAGAAAAGCATCGAGGCTTCTCTTACCAGGTTGCTAATTCTAAATTAACATATATAAATTGACTTATTTAATTACATTTTGCGGAGTACCTTTTAACCATTTTTTTATATTATCAAAAACAATAACCGCTCTCTTTTCGAAAGCTTCCGCTGTTGCAAATGCAACATGAGGAGTAACTATTAAATTCTTTGCTCCAAACAATACATGATCTGTAGGAATTGGTGGCTCAATTTCAAATACATCTACTCCCGCACCAGCAATTTTGCCATTATTTAAAGCTTCCGCAAGTGCTGAACTATCTAAAACAGGACCTCGTGCTGTATTTATTAAAATTGCACTTTCTTTCATTAATGATAATTTTTCATTATTTATTAATCCTTTAGTGCTTTCATTTAGTGGAACATGAAGCGATACTATATCACAAGTAGCCATTAATGTATCTAAATCTACAAATTCGATTCCTTCAACATCTTTTTTAGTCCTGCTATAAGCGTATACATTACATCCAAATGCTTTAGCAATTGCGGCAGTTCTCATACCTATAGCTCCTGCCCCTACTACTCCAAACTTCTTTCCTGCGAGTTCAAATCCCACAAGCCCATTCTTTGTTCCACCTTCTCTAGTCACCTTATCACATGGTATAATATTTCTATATATAGAAATAACCATACCAAATACTAAGTCTGCAACTGCAGCAGTTGAGTATCCAGCGCAATTGCATACTAAAATGTCTCTTTCCTTACAGTAATCCATTGCAACATGATCTACTCCTGTAAACGCAACACAAATCATTTTCAAATTTGGACAGTTTTCTATTACCTCTTTTTTATATGGAAGATTGGATAGTACTACAGCATCAGCATCTTTGCTTCTTTCTATTAATGTTTCGGTATCTTCTACTCTTGTATCATAATATATTATGTCTACTTCATTTCCTAAACTATCCTTTGCCATTCCCAACAACTTATCCTTATTTACACCTAATGGCTCTAATATCACTAATTTCATTTTCTTCATTCTCCTTTATATATTAATTTATATTTAAAAATGATTTGTCAAAAGTGCTTTATATATATATTTATATGATACATCCCCATCAGAATCTTTTGAATAGATATATGCGAAATTTTTTATTTTAATTATCCTCAGATAAAAAAAGATTCGGATATTTTCTTCTAGAGTATCTAAGAAAACATCCGAACCTTTTTTCATATTAACCAACATATAAGTGATATTTCTGAATGCAATTTCGGAAATAAAATTGAAATATCAGTATATGATGAATTACATGAATTTTCAAATAGTATTTACATGTCTTATTTGTTGCTCCAAGTTACTAACTCTTAATTTTATTATTATAAATAAGACTTAGTAAGTTGAGCATATTTACGAACTTAGTTTTAAAATAATAATGTATAGATTTTGAGCAATATGATTCATTCGTTATAAGAGTGCTTCCCTTGCATTGCCTGATGACTTAATGCAGATTTTGATGCTTAAAATTTTTAGAACGTATTGCTCATAAATACAACTATTTTTCAAAATCTTTATACATTAAACTTGGCTGTATTCCTTTATTATTCTGATATTTTCCACTGCTATATAAATCATATTCTCCATGGATATCATGATAATATATTTGACATATTTCTACGTTAGGATAAACTTTTATTGGCTGAACACAAAAAATTTCTAACGTCCAGTAGCCTGAAAATCCAATATCTCCGAATCCAGCTGTAACATGAATAAATAACCCTAATCTACCTGTTGAAGAGCGCCCTTCAAGCATAGGGACATATTTACTA
Organism: Clostridium sp. YIM B02500; assembly: GCF_022324665.1. Taxonomy (NCBI): domain Bacteria; kingdom Bacillati; phylum Bacillota; class Clostridia; order Eubacteriales; family Clostridiaceae; genus Clostridium; species Clostridium sp. YIM B02500. Next base: position 5,390 of record NZ_JAKGTE010000035.1, read on the forward strand.
GTACTAGTAAATTCATTTGTTCTTCCTAAATATAATTTACCTGGTTCTAATAATAATCCATCCTCTGGAATTTTTATAACTTTTGTTGGATTTGGAGTTTTCATATCTAAAATATCATTTTCATAAACTAATAATTCATTATGTAAAGACAAATTGTAACTATTAGGATTTATTTTTTTCTCATCAAAAGGTTCAATTATTATATTACTACCAATATTTTTTAATATTTCTTTTCCTGATAATATCATTAGTTCTCCTCCAAACTATATACTTTAATAAATAGTTCATAATGTATTGTTTTAATGTATTAAAGCTAATAAATTCTAAATGCCTAACCAATAATATCACAATATATAAGAAAATTTATGCATTTAAGATTTCTTTAAACTCAAACAATACTTTTTTAACATTCTCTTCATCTAAAGGCTTATAGCTATTTAAATATCCTGAAGCATCTAGAGCTTCATATGCTTTCTTACTCATTGAAATCCAATTTTCAGGTATATAAATCCACACTATATCCTCATATTTACAACTTAACAAAAAATGTTCCAATCCTCTAAATGCATATTCTTCAATTTCGTGAAGTTCATTTAGAATTTTATAATCCTCGACTATTTTAGAACTTAACTCACATTTATATATATCTACATAGAAGAAATCAAATTTATTTTTTTTGGCTTTAAAGGCATCACCTTTTATTATTCGTATCTTTTCATTTTTAGGAAAATTATTATTATATAATTTTATTATTTCTTCACTAATTTCATATACTATTACTTCTTCTACGCTATCTTTTCTTGCAATTTCTTGAACTACATATCCAATACCAAGTCCAATTACGCCAACTTTTCCGTGGGCAAAAGAAATTGCCCCATATGAACTTTCAACTAGCTCTGGTGTTAGCTTCATTAAATCATTACCATTTTTATATAATTGAACTATATCTATATCATATTCTTCTTCATTTTCATACATATAACCTTGTAATTCTTGCTTTAATATGGTATCTTTAACTATTTTATAGTCGCCACAAGTTCCTTGATTAATTAAGTCACTATATCGCTTTATCTCTTGGAACACAAAACTTTTATTATATGGTTTCATAGTTAATTCCCCTTCTTACAATATTTAATGCAAAATCTTTAGTAGTCCTATTTATTATAGCACATTTTCCAATTTATGTATAATATTGTATAATTTATTTATTAACATTATATATTCAATAAACCATAATATAATAGCACATTCTTAGCCATAATATAACTATTAATATTAACTTTTTATTTTAATATATATATGCTATACTTACTTTAATGATTTAATATCATTAATATTTCATAAAGTAGGTGTTTATATATGAAAAATGTTAATATAAGTGAAGAAGCTTATAATGAATTTAAAGCTTTTTTAGACGAAAATAAAATAACTGATTTCAATATTAGAATAAATTTTGCTGGTTATGCATGTAGCGGTCCAGTTTTTAACATATCTGTCTCAGAAGCTACTGATGCTGACGAAGTTGAAAAAATGAATGATATTTCATTTATATACGAAAAATCCCTAATAGAACAATTTGGTGGATTTATAGTACTTTCTTCTGATGAAAATGAAGGTAATGGCTTAAGCTTAAAGCCTGTTATAGCGCCTGAAGGCGGATGTGGTGGTTCTTGCTCAGGATGCCACTAAAATCATAATAAAAAATGTAGAATAAATGAAGAATATTTATTCTACATTTTTTTTGTTGTTATGAGTTCTTGTACCATCTAACATTTCCCTTACAAAAAGCTTGATTCTTACCCTACAGTTAATCACTTTACTTATTTGTACTATCCGCCGACTCTATTTTCCACTGCACATTTCCATAGTCATCACTTATTTTATATATACCTTCCAAAAGATCTATCCAATAATGATTTTTTATAACCTTACTTTCCTTATCTTCACCTGTAGCTCCCTTTAAATTTTCTTCATTAAATTCATTAAAGTATTCATATGTTTTTGAAGAAATCTCATACATATATTTAAAAGATTGTAAATCTTCACTTTCTAGCCTTATTTTACTTGATTCATTTTTCATCTCTTTACTTAAAGTAGACAGCATATACTCCTTTATCTTTTCATTTATATTATTTTCCATTATCTTATCAGTTTTAATTACCTTGGAAAAAAACGGTATCGCATTTTGAGTATATGCTCTATACTGTTGCCATAATTCTATTATGTCATTAGACATTTCATCATAATTCTTATAAAGTTTTACTAAATCTTCATTTTTTAAACTATTCTCTTCAATTCCTTTAGACAATATGTCCATATTGCTTTCATTTCTTTGCTTAAAATCCTCTATCTTAGTATAGGATTCCTGACCTATTTTATATTTGTAATTATTTAATTTAAATACTACATATATATTAAGTATTATACTTACTACAAGAAGTATAGATAAAAACCTTGTATAATCTGTAATTTTCATTCCTTGGGTCAAGAATATCACTCCTCTATACTGTAATTTATTTTAACATATTACCTTATATTTGCCTATTTAAAATTGGTTAATAATTTCCCTATCTAGCCCAGTCGTGTATAGCTTCATTTACCATTTTCAATCCAATATTTCCACCTGAGATTTCTTTCTTTTCAGTATTTATTCTTTTAATCTCTCCATAAGGATTTTTTAATGATAATTCTTCATTTCCAGATACAACCCATATAGTTTTTTTGTTGATTGGCTTTACTTCAAGCTCTCTTTCTCCAACACCATCTGTAAAATATATTAATACAGCACTTCTTAAATTATTTTCATTTATATACTTAAATACAGGTGTAAATTTCGTAGATCCATTATCTTTGCTTCTCTTTCTTATGTCATTCTCATTTCTTAAGTCATATACTTTTCTAATTTCACTATCACATTCGATAATTGTGATTTTATTTTTAATATTTGAAGTTATAGACAGTATCTCCACTAGTATCTTATGCATATCACTGTCCTTCATGCTAGCACTTATATCTATTGCTACAACTAATTCAGTTTGACTTTTAGGTAGCCTTCCTCTTAAATCTAATCTTTCCGGCTGTCTTCTATCTCTTCTTGTTATTGTCCTCTTATATCCTGATTTCACACTTGGGAGTATATTCTTAAGAACGAGTTGCCAAGGTATTTCTGCCTTTTCTTTATATGCTAAAATTATGTTTTCTAATCCTTTTGGAGTGTTTTCATTATAAGCACTTAGGGCTGTTTTCTTAGTCAAATTGCTAATATCTTCATCACTTATTTGAGCACTTTCCCACAAATCATGGACTTTTGACATATCCACTTCATATTTCGAATCATCATCTTTATCAACTTTATCTTGCTTTATTCTAGACTTAATTGATTTATGAATTTCTTCTGCATATTCCTCGACACTTCTATTTTCCTCAAGTGATAAATTATATTCCATGTTAACTGCATAAAGTCTTTTGCTAAAGGGTGGTAAATCTTTTATATACTGATTAATTGAAATATCTAAAGCAACATTTACCGCTTCTTTACTAAATCTAGCCTTCAATTTTCTTTCTCTTTCAAAATGAGAATTCATTATATGATATATTTCATGTTTAAATAATGCTGCCATTTCTTTTCTATTACAATCCAAAAATAAAAATGGATTAAAATACATCTCAAATCTATCACGCTTTGGAATAGTTGCTATTGGCGCTGTTAATGTAGTATTTATTTTCCGTTGAACTCTAAGCATGAATTGCCCAAAAAAAACATCTTGAGTTTGCAGCAAATATAATATAATATCCTCTACTAGCTCAAAGAAATTTCTTTTATAATTATCACTAAATTTATCATCTTCACTCAATTGATAGGCTTCTTTTAAAAGTTGCTGTCTTTTTTCTTCAAAATCCATACTCTCCTCCCCCTCTTTTATTGATTACTTGCAATAAAATTAATTTGTAATAGCAATTTTTAGATGTAACTTTACTTTTTAAAGGAAACTCGACTCACGTTCGTTCGCTGAGTAAGTTCGATAAGCCAAATCATAGATTTGGATTCTCACTTAAATATATTAAAAAATGCTTCTAAGAACTCTTCAGTACCTAGTAACTTTTCATATAGTCCACTTTCCTTATAATCTCTTTTTATTTCCTTCATAATACCAAGTCTCAAATCTCTTGGATATAAATTTAGAAGTTCTGAAAATAGCCTTAAATTCCTTTCTATCGGCATATTTTCCAAATACCTTAACGAATTTTTAGACAATATGTATAATCTAGAATGATTTTCTTTTTCTATTTTTTCCTTTAGATCAAAATTTAAAATATCACTGCTGAATATATCTTCAACCTTTACTAAAGGTGTTTTTAGGTTTATCAAAAAGTTTCCAAAATCATTTGCAATACTAATCCCAACATTTCCTTTTACAACATTTAGTAGAGTATCTAAAGAGTATTTCCCCTTATTTTTTACAAATACCTTATATGCTTTTGATACTCTCTCCCAGCTTCTTGGAGTAGCCTTTATTGTTTCTTCTGAATCAGGAGTATGAAGATATTCAGGAAATGTAGACAAAAATTCTATGATATGTTCATCTATATTTCCATCATTACTCATTCCCCACTTAATCCATTCTTTAATATCGGAGTCTAACCTCACCCAGACAAATCTATCTTCTTGAGCTGGGTCCATATCAACAACATCATATTGACTATTATTAAAGCCATCATTTTTATTAGAAGGATTCATTGCAGCTATTACTTTAACTCTCTCATCCAAAATATATCCATTAATCTCTCTATTTAAGATAAGATTCATAAGTTCTTGTGCTACGGCATGATCGCATCTATTCAATTCATCTATAAATAAAATGACATCTCTATTTATATCTTCATCTAATGCTTTTTTGATTTCAATTAGCTTACTATGTGTCGCATATATAGTCGTCCTATTTTCAACTACAGGTAGTCCTCCTATTTCCCCTTCCTTTAGCAAGTTTGCATCTATTGTAACAAGATAATATCCATTTTCTCTTGCTATACGCTTAACTAATGAAGTCTTTCCAACTCCACTTTCTCCTATAATTAAAGGCACATCATTTGATACGACTACTAAATCTACTGTATTTAAACACTCTAAATAATTCAATCTTTTCGCCTCCATTCTTATATAGATAATTTATAATCTACTAGCAACTTTTTGGCATTTTTGCTTCCATATTCTCTTACAAAATTAATTTTATCCATTTCCAAAACCTCTAACTCTAAGAAATCTTCAATATACTTCTTACTAATATCTTTTTCTTTGATTTTTTCTTGAAGCACATCAATTACAAGTTCTACATCTATGCTTTCATAAATATACTTGACTACATTTATATTTTCATATATAAATTTCTTTATCTCATCTAAATCATAGTTGGAAATATAATTTATAGCTTCTCCATTTAGCTCTATTGCCTTTATTTTCGCCTTAAGGCTTGGATTCTTTATAAATCTAATTGCTACATAGTAGTTTTCTATAGCCTTAAGCTGAATTTCTTCAGAAGGATTCTCTATATATTTAATTGCATCATAGTCCCTACTAACAGCTAATAATTGAAGTTCCTCGCTAGGATTCTCTATAAATTGTATAGCCCATCCTTTAGTCTTAATAGCTTCCTCTATCACCTTTTTAGTAGGATTATTTATTAACTCTAAAGAGTTCCACAAGCTTTTAACACACATTATAGCAACTTCTTCATTAACGTCTTTAATATATTTTACTGACAGCGGGGTATTTGCAATAGCTTGTTTTTGCACTTCCTTGCTCGGGTTTTTAATATATTTAATATTGTTACCATTATTCTTAACAATAAATAACTCTAATTCCTCATCAACTTTGTCTATTTCCTGAATATATTCAGGATTGTTTCTCAATCTCAATAATAGTTGATCTCTATCCATTTTTATCTCCTTATTACATATATTAATTTCGTACTATATTATTTCTATATAAAACATTATACTTGATATTACTGACATATTCACTATGCTTGATTAATAAATACAATATCCCCTAGAAAATAAAAAAATCGCAGGCGACTGTGGTTAAGTTCCGTATTGTGCTTCGCACTCTTTTCATATAAGTTCCGTATTGTGCTTCGCACTCTTTTCATATGTGTAGATTTTTTTTACGCATCTGTCTTTTCGAACGAATGTGAGAAAAATCTGCACATTAGAAATGGCAGCTATGCACCTATAAAAAGAGTAGCTATGCTACAATACTGAACTATTCTGCATATAAGAACATTTTATGAAGGCGAATAAGATTTCTTTTTATTCTTTTTAAAATACCAAAACTATTCAATCAACCTTTTTTAAGTTACACACATATTTTACTAGAATATAAATTCCTAAAGAATAAAAAACATAGCTGCAGATATTTCTTTTAAATATTGAAAATCTACAGCTATATTTTAAACTATTTGAACAACAAAGCATAATTTTCCTTATGAACTAAATATACAAAAACTCTTAATCTGTATATTTTTCAATTTCTCTTTTAACAGAAAACAATAAACTATTTAGCTCCCAAACTTCGCCATCTTCTATTAACTTATTCAAAGTTTTTTGGAATCTGGCTGCCTCTGTTTCCTTACCTAGTGAAATTAAAGTTAATAGTAAATTCATTATATTTGAAATTAAATGTGATTTAACCTCAAACAATTTTTGAGCATCCTTAATTTCATCTTTGATTTCTAACATTTCTTCATCTAATCTAAATGCTGCATCTGCAGATCTTTTAAGTTTTTCCTTTAATTGTTCTGGTATATGTTGCTTATATTTGTAATTAAGAGAATGTTCAATAGTTGCCCAGAAATTCATTGCTAATGTTCTTATTTGAAATTCAGCCAAAATTTCAACTAGTCCTTCTGCCATATTTACAGGATATTTTATTATCATATGATAACTTCTATAACCACTCTCTTTAACATTCCTTACATAATCCTTCTCATAAAGAATCTGCATATCTTTACGTTCTCTTAATATCTGCACTACTGTGTCTATATCATCAACAAACTGACACATTATTCTTATGCCTGCAATATCCTCAAGTTCATATCTAATCCTATCTATTGGTATTTCAAATTTGTTAGCTTTTTCTAACATACTTGATACTTCTTTTACTCTTCCTGTTACAAACTCTATAGGTGAATATTCATTTTTTTTTCTATATTCTTTTCTAATTGATTTTAACTTAACTTTCAGTTCATCTACTGCTTGCTCATAAGGCATTAAGAAAACCTTCCAATCATTCATTGCCATTATATCACCCTTTAATACATTACTATCATTTCTCAATTTCATCCTTATCTATTATATCAAAAACTTTAAATTAAGTGTAATTAATAATAAATAAACTATTTAAAAAATATTCATAGACTATTTATGAATGCTTTTAATATGTTATAATCAATGTATAATATAGAATTTTATTCTATATTGCATTTTTAATGGGGTGACTGAAAATGAGTGATACGAGTATATTAAATCATCTTTTTGACAAACAGATAGTCTGTCCTGTTTGTAATTCACATTTTAAAGCTAAAACAGTTAAATCTAAGTCACCACGAGTTATTTCTAAGGATTCAGATTTCTTTATAAGATACTCTGTAGTAAATCCGTATTTTTATGATGTATTAATATGTAATTCATGCGGCTACGCTGCAATGAAATCAGATTTTGAAAAACTAAAATCACATAAAAAAGAACTTGTTTTAAGTAACGTAACACCAAAATGGAAACCAAGAGAATATCCATATATCTTAGATGAAAAATTGGCAATTGAGCGCTATAAATTGGCTTTATTAAATGCTATGCTTATTGATTTGCCAAATAGTACAAAAGGTATGATTTCTCTAAAAATTGCTTGGATGTATAGGTTACTGGATAATAATATTCAAGAAACTTTGTTTTTAAAGCAAGCTCTCGAAGGATTCAACACCGCTTATATGACTGAGATTTTTCCTATATATGGCTTACAAAGAGATTCTTTAATGTATCTTTTGGGAGAATTAAACCGAAGATTGGGAAATAATCAAGATGCATTACAATGGTACTCTAAAACTATTGTTAATACAAATTCTTCTTATAAAATTAAAGAGATGGCTCGCGTTGGAAAAGATTTAATTAAAACTGCCAACACATAAAAATATATTTTTATTTATCATTTCAAGGGGGAATATAACATGGGATTTTTTAATAAAAACAATAATAAAAATACTACTATGACAGAAACTATTGTATCAAATGTTTCTAACAGTGGGGAAAACAATACTAACGCTAGTCAAAGAAATTTAACTAACATCAATGATTTAAGAGAAAAAGCTGTTTTAATTGATAGTTCTATAAAAAACGCTTCGTCCACTGCATCAGAATTAGTATCTTCTGCTGAAGCTCAAAGCAGAGAAATAAGTAATGTTAAGAATATCTTATCAGGTTTTCGTGCTAATATGGAAGACTTAGCAATTAACATTACTAATGTTCACATTAAAGTGTTGGATACTGATAAATTGGCTGATACAGGATTAAATACAATAGGAAATTTAGATACATCTCTAAATGAGCTTGAAGACGCTTTCACAATATCAACTTCAACAGTAAATGCTTTGGTATCAAAACTTGAATCTGTAAACAGTATAACTGATTCTATAAGCCAAATCGCAAGCCAAACGAATCTTCTATCATTAAATGCAGCTATAGAGGCTGCAAGAGCTGGTGAAGCTGGTAAAGGCTTTTCTGTTGTCGCAGGTGAAGTTAGAAAACTTGCGGAAAACTCAAAACTTGCTGTTCAAAGTATAACTAGTATACTTGAAGAAATTAAAATAGACATATTAAAAGCTTCTAATGCAATGAATTCTGGTAATTCTGCATTAACAACTCAACATAACTCACTACAAGAAGCTAAAACTAGTTTTTCCGATATTAAAACTTCTATAGAAGATGCCACTGAAGAAATTAGCACTTGCATAGAAAATTTGACTACTGCTTCTGAGGCAAAAGATACTGTTATTAATTCAATTGATAACATAAGCGTTCTTTTCAAAGAACATGAATCTTTATCAAAAGAAATTATTACAGATCTTAATAGCCAAGAAGATGCTATTAAAAAGATGAGCAATTCAATAGAACATTTATCATAGATTTTAAAATTTATTTATTAATAAACAATAGAAAGCTATCTAATATTTTCAATTAGATAGCTTTTATTATTTCAATTATACTATAATTTTTACTCTTCAATAGAAATTATATAGCTACAGTTAAATTCTTTTCCTTCTTCTAAGAACATTATTCCTTCTTTATCCTTAAAGTCTCCATTAAAATCGCCATAGTCAGCATGACCAAACCAAGGTTCTATACATACAAATGGAGCGCCATCAACTGGAGCCCATATTCCCATGTAAGGAAATCCATCAAACTCCACACTTAAAGACTTATTATGATTCTTTGATTTTATTGTAATTTTATTTGATTTTAAATCATCAAATACTAATGCATCATCTTTAAATATATCTTTTTTAAGTTCAATAATATCACTATTAGTTAAATAATCTTTTTTTTCATGGGTAAAATATGTATTCTTATCAAAACACATAATTGAGCTATTCTCTCTCTCATTAAACTTAAGATAATAATCCTCTAATATCTCTGTTTTTTCAATTGGACACATAAATGCCGGATGAGCTCCAATTGAAAAATAGATTTTTTTATCATCCAAGTTGATAACTTTATAACTTACCTTTACACTATTTTCTTTAATAGTATAAGTAACCTGGAAAGAAAACTTATATGGATATACTTCAAGACTTTTATCTGAGAACTTTAACTCAAAAGTAATAGATTCATTGCTTTGACTTAGCAATGTAAATTGAGAAATTCTTGCTAATCCATGAGATGGTAATTCATATTCCTTTCCATCAACTCTATACTTAGAATCCTTTAGCTTGCCTATTATAGGAAATAAATGTGGTGCGTGGTATTTCCAATATTCCGGATTCCCATTCCAAAGATATTCAGTACCTTCCTTCTTACCTGTTATAGAGTGTAGTTCGCCTCCATGTTCACTAGCAGTAATTTTAATTTTTTCATTTTCTAAGGAATAAATCATAAAACGTCACTCCAAATCTTATTATAATTATGTAAAGAAATATAACCTACTTATTCCAGTTATATTTATAATAATATATAAATACAATTACCCAATTGCTTATTATTAATATTATTCAGATTAATTTTAGACTCCAACAAATTTTCTATTTATATTTGTTGAATTAAATTTCATTCTATATTTATCTGCGTCATAATATCTTTTTAGGATCAAAATTCAAATAATCTGCTGATGTTAATATATATTCTACTCCATCTAAATATCCATTCAATACTTTCCCAAGTAGTATTGGACCATGCAAATGTCCATATATAACTTTTTCTACTTTGTATTCTTTAATCATTCGTGTAAATTCAGATTCCTCAAATTTATCATTTGTAGGAGGATAATGAAGCATAACAATTATCTTTTCAAATCCATTATTTTTCGCAGCATCTAACGAAAGTTTCAACCTTATTTGTTCTCTAGTATATATTTTTTCATCTTTGCTAGTATATTTATCCCCGCCTGGGCACATCCATCCTCTAGTCCCACATATAGCATAATCTTCATAAGTATAAAAATTATTCTGGAGAAACTTAGTATTTTCATACATCTTATTTAATTTTGATATGCTCCCCCACCAATAATCATGGTTTCCTTTGCTTATAATCTTTTTACCTGGTAATTCATTTATCCAGTCCAAATCATATTTACTATCATTCTCTTTTAAAGACCAAGATATATCTCCAGCTATAAGCACCATATCTTTTTCAGTTATTTTTCTAAGCCAATTTTCTTTTATTTTATCAGAATGCGCTTTCCACTTATCTCCAAAAATGTCCATTGGCTTTTCAACATTAAAACCTAAGTGTAAATCTGAAATAGTATAAAGTGCCATTTTCTCACCTTCCGTGTTTCTTCTGTCTATAATCTCTTCTTATCCAAATCAGTAAGAAAAGCAATTACATGAGCTACTGCTTCATATAATTCCGTAGGAATTTCATCTCCAACATCTACATTACACAATAAATCAGTTAGCTCTTTATTGTATACTATTGTTACTTCGTTTTGCGTTGCTTTTTCTATTATTTTATCTGCAATATGCCCCATTCCGGCTGCTGTAACTACTGGTGCATCGCTATTAAATTCATACTTTAATGCTGCGGCTTTCTTCCTCTGATTCATATTCCTGTACACTCCTAACCAATATTTTCAATAGTGCTAAAATGTACAATTAAAGCTAAAATTCCTTACGATCTAAAAGCATTATAATTAAGACTCCTTTATTGCACATTAACTGCGTATTTTAAATGAATACACTAATTATTATACCTTAATATCGATAGCAGAAATAGTTAAATCGTTAAAGAAATTTCTACAACTTACTAAGTCCACAGGCTTTTCCTTCATGGATACACTTATATTAACAAACAACCCAAGTGTTGATAACCCATCTGCTAACTTAGATTTATTATTGTTTAAAATAGATGCAAAATAACTTTCACATTTTAAATTTACATCAATTCTGTTATCTCTTAATGTCAAATATCCATCGACCTCTCCTAAATTAGCTGTTTTAACACTAACAACCATTTTAGCATTAGTCTTATCTATTTTTTTACCATCTTTTCTATTATCCTTTATTATTAGTTTACATGGATATTCTTGGCTATTTGCATTTATAGGAATATTTAAATAATAATACTCATTGCTTATGGAATTGAATACCTTAATATCATTTATATTATTTTTTATTAGATCCATTATTTTTTCATATCCAGCATCCTTTAAATCCACATGCGCTATTAAATTCTTAACTATATCCCTTACTCCATCTATTTTAAATTTCATATCAGCTTTTATAGCTTCTTCGCTATCTAAATTACTTCTTAATAGTAAATCCTCATTTTTTAGATCAGCAAAGTTTTCCTTAAATGATGTTGACAATTCCTTAGGCTGTATATTTCCGTCTTTATCATTAAATACTGTTTCTTCATAGTGATCTTTTCCTTCAATTCTATTATTCAATAATTTATTGAATTCTTTATATTCACTATCAGTAAGTTTAACTTCCCTGCCTTCAATATTACTTAATAATATTTCTAATTTATTTTTATTTGATGATTCTATAAGACTTTGTGCTTGTGTCTTGGGTACACTATCAGTTGTCATGCTATTACCCATTGTTTCCTTTATTAGCTCAACTATTTCTTTATTATTTAATTTCTCAACTAACGAAGGTGGAAGATTTACTTTTTGAGTATTTAAATTATTCTTTTCATTATCAGCAAACTTTTGAGCTATATTTAATTCACTATCTTCACTTCCTGCTAATGTTTTTAATACATCTAGAACATTTATTTTCCTATTTGAAGGATCATTCTCATTATATAACTTCGATGCTATTGCTTTAGTTGTATCTGTAGCATTCTTCATAAGGTCAATTTCTCTATCTATTGTTTTATTTTTAACTACAGTCTCAAAGTTATTATTTGGTGATTCTATAAAATTTAATGACTCATTCATCTTTTTTAATATTTGCTCTATTGATGAATTTCCTTTAAATAACTTGTTAAAACTATCTATACTTTCTTCCGAAAAATCCAAGTTATTTTCTATAAATGTAAGTATATCGTCTTGTGACATATTCTTAAATTCATTCAGGAACTTGGTAAGCATCTCTTTAACAGCTTGACCTTCCTCACTATTACCAGATATGTTTTTACTTTGAAGATATGTTTGAATAAATGCATCTATTTCTTTTGGATTGGAACTTACCTTTCCATTAAATTGAATTAATCCTTTAATTAAATTAATATTATCTCTAGTTAGAGGAAGATTACGCTTAACCATCTGTTTTAAAATATCAATATCATCCTTTGAAAGGCCTTCTTTATCGATTATTTCCTGAAAGCTTTCATCGCCACTTGATTTTTCATCTACAGAATCTTCTACTAGTTTTAATTTTAACTTCCCATTTTCAAATCCGTTTACTTGGAACTTAACTAACTTAAGATCATCCAAATTGATATTTCCCTCAAGCTCAGCAATAAATTGCCATCCATCTGATAACTTGACTGTAATATCTTTTCCATCTCCCTTTGCAACTACTCTTCCTGTAAAGCGTTCCCCTACTTCAAAAGTTAACTTGCTAGAAATTTTTTTTGTATTTATATTATATCCATTATTTATATTCCAAATTCCTGGCATATTATCTTCTCCCCTACTAATTTCATTCGTACTTTCCCGATCACTCTATTATACTTATCGTATGAACATAGCATAAGTTAACTAAAAAATAAAATGTTATTAATTACAATCTATATATTCAGCATGATTAATCTATTATAATATTATCCGAGTACACACATATTCGATATAACATTATATCATTTATACTTGCAAATTTTAAGGTTATAAAAAATAAGGTGAAGCTTCCTTTTTAAAGAACCCTCACCTCTATCATTATCTTATTAAATTCAATTAATAATCTATTTATATTCTTTAACTTCTTCTTCTCCGTTAAGTACTCTAATTACGCCTTGTGCTAAAGCAAGCATTTCATCTTCACCAGGATAGATCACTATAGGTGCTATAAACCCTACTCGTTCTCTTATTAGATTGACCATAGGCTTACCATATGCCATTCCCCCAGTTAAAATTATAGCGTCAACATTACCGTTAAGCACTGTTGCTGCCGCACCTATCTCCTTTGAAACTTGATATCCCATAGCATCGTGTACCATCTTAGCCTTTGGATCTCCATCTAGTGCAGCACTTTCTACAACCCTAGCATCGTTTGTGTCAAGATAAGCTACAAAGCCACCTTTTCCTGTTATTTTCTTTAAGATTTCTTCCAGTGTATATTTTCCGCTAAAACACATTCTGGCCAAATCGCCTGATGGAACTCCACCACTTCTTTCTGGTGAAAAAGCCCCTTCTCCATCAAGTGCATTATTAACATCCACTATTTTTCCTTTTTTATGTGCTCCTACAGAAACGCCACCACCCATGTGTGCTACGATAACATTTACATCTTCATAATTTTTAGAGTTTTCTCTAGCGTATCTTTTAGCTACTGCCTTTTGATTTAGCGCATGAAAAATACTCTTCCTTGGAAGCTCTGGAACACCTGACAATCTAGCTATTTCTTCCATTTCATCTACTACTACTGGATCCACTATGAATGCAGATTTACCAATAGATTTCGAAATTTGATTTGCTATTATAGCACCTAGATTAGATGCATGCTCTCCTTTAATACTTTCTTTTAAATCATTTAACATATTATCATTTACATTATATGTGCCACTTAGGATTGGTTTTAAAAGCCCCCCCCTGCCTACTACTGCATCTAATTCCTTTATATCTATTTTATTATCTTTCAATATCTTCAATATAACTTCTGTTCTAAAGTTTTGTTGATCAGAGATATGCTTAAATTTTCCTATTTCTTCTGAAGAATGTCTTATAGTTTCTCCAAATACTTCCTTTTCATCCTCAAATACAGATATTTTTGTTGACGTAGAACCTGGGTTTATTATTAATAATTTATAGCTCACACTTTTTCCTCCCTTAAGATTTTATTTTCAATATTCCAATATGACCTGTAAAATTAAATTTTATAGTAATTCAAAAATATTAATTGCTACTGCCATTAATGAAAATTTTGTAGAAAATACAAATATGTTGGCGATAATATTATATACTGTATATTGAATTGTTACAAGAAATAATTACTATATAATTTAAACCTTTTCATCACCTTACTATTATAACCTGAAACTATGTAAATTAACAAATACTTTTTTTCATATAATTAGGATATTCATTAAGCTTTTAAATAAAAACCACTTGTGACTTATAAATAATTCACAAGTGATTTTTATTTTACACCTAGTAACTTAATATATTTGAATAAGGTATACTATATATTAATAATATACTTTATACTTTATTTTTTTGTTAAATGCTATTAAATTTATGCTTATTTCTTCTACTTATATCCTCTTTCTTTATCCAATGCTTCATCTCTAATTTCTTCTCTCATGCCTCGAAGCGCTTCTTCTCTTCTATCATTCTTCTCTTTTAATGTTTCTTGCATTTTAGGATCATCAGTTTTTTCTATCATTTCATCTGCAAGTTCGCAATTCAAGATGGTTCTATCAATGTTATATTGAATTCTATCTACATTATCTTTTCTGTTATCTAGTTTATTTTTCATAATTGTATCTCTCCTTTGTTTCAATATTAGAATTACTTATATTCAAGTAATTTTCATTTTTTATTATTTACAAGATAATAATTTATTATGTACAAACATATGATACCCGTAAAAAATATAAATACTAATCTGACTTGCCGATACATCATCATAAAATATTATTAATATGTTTGTATGTATTATAGATGAGACTGCCATATATATGATTTATACTTATTTGGCAACAATATTTGAAAGCTTTTATTAGTATTCAAAAAAACAAAAAGTTGTTAACTAAAAGTCTTTACACCTTCAATTAACAACATATTTTATATAATAAAATTATTTAATTTCTATCTTATTATAGTTTTTCTTTCCTCTTTTAATTAATACAGCACCATCTTGGAAGTCTTCTTCAGTTAAGATTCTATTAACTCCCTCAACTTTGACTCCATTGATAGACAAGCCGCCTTGCTCAATTAATCTTCTACCTTCTTTTTTAGATGGAATAATTTTAGTACTTGCCATTACATCTAATATAGGTAAACCAATTTCTTCTTTGGCTATAGTAACAGTTGGAACATTTGACATATCAGCTCCACCAGCAAATAATGCTGTTGCTGCTTCTTCTGCCTTCTTAGCTTCTTCTTCTCCATGAACAAGTTTAGTTATCTCATACGCAAGAACTTTCTTAGCTCCATTTATCTCAGCTCCTTCAAGCGCACCTAATCTCCTCACTTCATCCATTGGCAAGAATGTTAATAATGCCAAGCATTTTTCAACATCTGCATCATCTACATTTCTCCAATATTGATAAAAATCATATGGTGAAGTTTTTGCTGGATCTAACCATAACGCGCCTCCAACAGTCTTACCCATTTTTTGTCCTTGACTATTTGTAAGTAAA
Organism: Clostridium sp. YIM B02500; assembly: GCF_022324665.1. Classification (NCBI taxonomy): domain Bacteria; kingdom Bacillati; phylum Bacillota; class Clostridia; order Eubacteriales; family Clostridiaceae; genus Clostridium; species Clostridium sp. YIM B02500. The sequence continues at coordinate 21,623 of NZ_JAKGTE010000035.1, forward strand.
GTACAAGTCATAGCCATAGCTTCCCCTTGAGCTTTTCTTCTTACAAGTTCAACTCCAGCTATCATATTAGACCATTGATCATCTCCGCCAAGCTGCATTTTACAGTTATATTTTTGGTTTAATTCATAAAAATCATATCCTTGCATTAACATATAGTTAAATTCTAAGAATGATAATCCTTTTTCTAATCTTTGTTTAAAGCATTCTGCTGTTAACATTCTGTTTACAGAGAAGTGAACCCCTACTTCTCTTAAGAAATCAACATAATTAAGATTTAAAAGCCAATCAGCATTGTTTGCTAATATTGCCTTACCATCAGAAAAATCTATAAATCTCTCCATTTGTTTCTTAATAGAATCTACGTTATGCTGAATATCTTCTTTAGTAAGCATTTTTCTCATGTCAGTTTTACCACTTGGATCTCCAACCATAGCAGTTCCACCACCAATTAAAGCTATCGGTCTATGTCCCGCTCTTTGCATATGAGCCATAAACATCATTGCTATAAAGTGTCCTACATGTAAGCTATCTGCTGTAGGATCAAACCCTATATAGAAGGTTATTTTTTCATTCTCCAATAATTTTCTTGTTTCTTCTTCATGTGTAAATTGTTTTATGTATCCTCTCTCTAATAGCTCATCTAATACATTTGCCATTATATAGTACCTCCTAAAATTTTCTTATTTAAGTTAATATAAACTAATTGCAGATTACAAGTCCAGATTATAGAAACTATACGTATTTCTCAAAAATATATTTTAGCTTCATAAATTTATTAAACTTTTCATCATAACTTTTTGTTACCTAAGTTTTTAACTTATACTGCATTTCAGGTTAATAAAGTAAGATTATTCTAAATTTCATATTAGAATTACTTATTATAGTATATCCTCAACCTTAAATTTTGGCAATAATTCATATTTTATATACACTTATTTAGATTTAAACTCCATGTCATTTAATTTCAATGCCCGGCAATATCACCTTGAAACTATGTTCTGCTCGTGAATTAATAAATTTAACTCTGCCTTTCCCTTTAAAAGAATTTTTAATAATTGTAAATCCTCTTCCGCTATTTAAAAATCTTCTTTTCTCATCTAAAGAAATTAGTTTTTCATATAACCAAATATTTCTTTTATTATAATTGGTTCTTTGCCCTTTTACATTTTCATCTATGAACTCACCAGGGCTTGAAATAATAATTTTATTCCTATCTATAATTATTTCGATTATTTTATTCAAATCAAAGTACTCCCTATATAGAACTGCATTCTTTATTGCTTCAATTATTGCTTGCATTGGATAATTCTTTGGTAATATCTCTTTTATTTTTTCTTCTGCACTATCTATCATAGATAAAAGATTTCCTTGAATTATGTGCAATTCTCCATTGGTTTTTTCTAACTTATTAATGATTTTTATCATATTGTTAGGAATATATATATAATTCTTATCAGAAAATACAAGCAATCCTCCATATGTGCATTTAAGAGGTGCGCCTTCTTTATGTTCAAAGGCTATTCCTGCACTTAACAGTAAAAATCTCTTATTTTCTTCATTAATTTCTATACCCTTTTTGCTGAAATATTTATTAACCAATTCCATATTTAGAATATCAATGCTACTTTTTATAAGAGGGCATGTTTCAATAGTTAAGCTTAGATTTTCCTCAAATAATACAATTAATTCTTGCTTTCTCATTACATCTGTAGTAGAACCTCTCCTTATATAAAAAGCTCCATTATCCCTAACTTGATATGGCTTTTGTCCCCCATCATAAATTGATATTACGCCTATTTTCTTATTTTTAATCTCTACAAAATCAACTTCTATTGGTATTGGAGGCTCACATCTTGTCGTTATTATTTGCTGTATCTGCTCTTCTTTAAACATGTCATTTTCTTGTATGCCTATAATATTCTTTGTTTTATCTTCAACTCCAACAATTATATATCCTCTTCCCCCACTCGAATTAGCTATGGCACATATATCTTTAGTTAATTCTTTCTTACCTGTCTCACAGAAAAGCTCTAGTTTCAATTTAAAATCTAACTTTGTTCCTTCTTCTCTTTTTATCAAAGATAGTAACTTTTTACTATCCATAATATACCCTCCTTATATATTTATTAATAAATACCACAAGTTACAAAATATTTTACCGGATGCTTTAAAGATAATATAAATTTATCCAATAACTACTTTTTAATTTAATAATAATTTTTTTACTTATCCACTATAAAATATTATTAGCCTAAATAATAAAAAAGCATTCTTATTAATATAAATAAGTTTGCTTTATAATATTATTATTAGATTTTAAATATATTTCCACTCAGAACTCTATTCTTACCACTTTTTTTAGCTTTATATAATAAATCATCAGCCTTACTTATAAGTTCATTTAAGTCTGTACCATTTAAAGGGAAAAATGAAATTCCAAAACTTGCTGTTATAGACTCATCTCTACCGTTAAAATTTATTTTACTACCTTCAATTGTACGTCGTATAGCTTCAATTTTGCTATATACATTATCCTCACTAGTAAAATCCGAAATATATAGGATAAATTCTTCCCCTCCATATCTGGCGAAGATATCATTTTTGTCTATTCCACACTTAATAATATTAGCTGTGTTAACCAAAATCTTATCACCAAATTGATGACCATATGTATCATTTACCTTCTTAAAATCATCTATATCTATCATTACTATGGCAAATTTATCGTTTAATTTTCTATTCTCCTTCTTTTCTAAGAATTCAAAAAAGTATTTCCTATTATATATTCCAAGTAGAGGGTCTCTTTGATTTATTTTTTCTAATTCTTTATATAGCAAAGAATTTTCTATTGCAATTGCAATCTGGTTTGCAATTGATCTAAGGAAAAGTTTAAGCTCTATGTTCATAAATTTATAGAGATTATGTTCTACTACTATATATCCAATAAATTTTTCTCTCAGCTTTATTGGCGATCCCATAATTGAATGTATGTCTATTTTATGTTCTCCAGTCTGCTTCAAAGGCTTTCTGGAATTAACTAAGAATTCCTCGCCCTTGTTTATATGCACAAACTCCTTAGAAGTTAGATTTATATTCATATTCTCAATATTGCTTGCCTTAACTATTAACTCACCATTTTCTATCATAAATATGGTTGAATATGTAACTCCTAGTATTCCAAGAATCATGTCATTAATTAGAGATATTAAATTATCACTGCTAAAAAATGTATTTATATATTTACTTACTTCTATTATATTAGATAAAGAATCTATGCTCTTTTCTAGTCTTACGTTTTTCTCATTTAGTTCTTGTATATGTTGTTCTGAAAACTTCTGATATGTTTCATATTCTATCTTTAGCGATTTATACAGCTTCTCATAATCCTGCATTTGTCCCACCATCCTCTAATCATACGAACTCCATGATTATATAACAACTTAAATTTACCATTATTTTATACTTAATACAATTATACTACAAGTAATAAAATAATTGAATACAATTACTTCAAGCTGTTTGTAAATTTTACTATATCTTTAAATTGCATATGCCAGCATGTACACGCCACAAAAAATTATAATAAGGTTAATTATAATTAGTTCTTTTTATAACGATTTTTACTATATTCTTCATCTCTCTTCAATTACTAGGAAAATTTTCATGAATTGCATCTTTCAATTTAGGATAAACTAATATTACAAAATTAATTTTACGAGGAGACAAAATAATGAGATTTATACAATGGCTTTTAGGTGTATTTATATTTTTATTGATATGTACACTATTTATACAATTTGGTAATTCGGTATTAAATATTGTATTACTTATTTCACTAATTATATTTGGTATAAGATTTTTAATTCAAAAGTATACCAATCGTTATTAGTTTTTAAAAGTTCAACTTCTAACATTAGATTTTTATATACATATCAAAACTACTATCGTTATGTATATTTTATAAATTAATAAATCCTAAAATATACTTTAGGATTTATTAATTTAATTACTCTTAATTTATTTTCTAATAGTTATTTTCCCATGGCTTAGAACTTAAATAATCTATAAATTCATCTCTTAATTCATCTTTCTTTAAGGCAAATTCTATTGTTGCTTGCAAGAATCCAAGTTTATCTCCCACGTCATATCTTTTACCTTCAAAGTTATATGCATACATAGCCTCAGTTCCAATTAAAGTTTTCAATGCGTCTGTTAATTGAATCTCTCCACCTTTTCCTGGCTTAGTATTTTCTAATATATTAAATATTTCTGGTGTTATAATATATCTTCCAAGTATAGCAACATTACTTGGCGCTTCTTCGGTATTAGGCTTTTCAACTAAATCTTTTACCTTATAAACTCTATCTTCAACATGTATTCCATCTACTATACCGTACTTGGAAACATTTTCTTTAGCTACTGTTTGAACTCCTAGGATAGTAGTTTTATATTCGCTATAACAGTCTATTAATTGTTTTAAGCATGGTTTTTCGCTATCAACAATATCATCACCTAGTAAAACAGCAAATGGTTCATTTCCAACAAAAGTTTTTGCACAATGAATTGCATGACCTAATCCTCTTGGTTCTTTTTGTCTTATATAATGTATATCAACCATATCAGATATATCTCTTACTAATTCAAGTAATTCTGATTTTCCAGACTTCTCTAATTCTAATTCTAATTCTACTGATTTATCAAAATGATCTTCTATAGATTTTTTGTTTCTACCTGTAATGATTAAGATTTCTTCAATTCCAGAAGCGATTGCTTCTTCAACTATGTATTGAATTGTTGGTTTATCAACTACTGGAAGCATCTCCTTTGGTTGTGCCTTAGTTGCAGGTAAAAATCTTGTTCCAAGACCTGCGGCTGGTATAATAGCTTTTTTTACTTTCACGATATATCATCCTCTCATCTTATTATTGGTAATTTAAATATATTAAGCCATAATAAACAATTCTAATTAATTTTGCCCAACACATTTTTTAAGTATTCCTATTTTATATATACTTTTTACATATTTATGAAATAATAGTTTAAATGTATTCAACAACTTAATACATTTAAACTAAAATCTTTGCTAATTCTCTTTCATATCTAATGTTTTAAAATCTGTTAATGGAAATTTTACTGGCATTCCTGTTTTTCTTGATTTATATGCTGCAAGTATTATAGACATTGCCTTCTTACCTTCTTCTCCTGATACTAGTGGATCTCTATTTTCATTTATAGCATCTATTACATCCTTAAATAACGGTGTATGACCTTCCCCATATACGTTGTCTATTTTAACATTTACAGACTTCTTAACCGCTTCTTCATCTTCGCCTTCAAATCTCCATGTTTCAAGCTCATTAACTGCAAGACCACCAATTGATACTGCTCCTGTTTCGCCAAATATACTTAATGTTTCTTCTAGATTTTTAGGATAAACACAAGCTGATCCCTCAACTATTCCAATAGCACCATTTTTGAATCTTATTATTACAGCCCCAAAATCTTCAGCTTCAATATCTCTTAGATAAGTATCACATTCAGCATAAACTCTTTCGATTTCTCCACCCATCATCCATTGAAGTAAATCTATATTATGTATACACTGATTCATAAGTGTACCACCATCTAATGCCCAAGTTCCTCTCCAAGGTGCTTGTTCATAATATCCCATATTCCTATTCCAAAGTATTCTAGCTGTACCATTAACTAATTTTCCAAACTTTTTGTCTTCTATAGCTTCTCTTAATTTCTGTATAGGCTTATTAAACCTATTTTGATGACAAACTCCAAGCTTAACATCGTTTTCTTTAGCCACCTTAATCATTTCATTAGCATCTTCAATGGACATAGCCATTGGCTTTTCTACTAATGCACTAGCCCCCTTTTTCATGCTATGAATAGCAATTTCAGCATGATAACCACTTTCTGTTGCTATTGTAACCACATCTATATCTTCTTTTTCTAACATTTCTTTATAATCTGTATAGACATGCACAGAATCTTCAGCTGATCCAGTTTTTTCTATGTATTCAGATTTCTTTGCTTCCGCTTTTTCTAAAACCACATCACAAGTCGCTACAAGTTCCGCTTCTTCTACATTTTTAGCTAATGCTTCAACATGCTTATATGAGATTCTTCCGCAACCAATAATAGCAAATTTTAATTTTTTCATATTAATCTACCTCTCTCAAATTAAATACTTTTAGTCAAATTCAATAGTTCATAATTTCCTTTAAAGTTAGTTTTACCAATGCATTTAGAACAATATTTTAAATACATACGCTAAAATCAGAAGTTAAGACACTAATTTTAAATAATAGTATTTTAACTTCATTAGCTATCTAAACGATTTTCTTTGATTTTTTAATTTCGAATTCTGTCTGAGATAATTACAAATCTATATTTTTCTTTGATTAAATGCATTTTACTATTGTTTTAAGTATTATATAAATATCTAAAAATATATTATTTTTATTTATATATTCTAGATTTAATGCAAGTTTATCTGGCATAATTGTGTTTATGTAAAAATCATCAGGATTTTCTGCTTCTCCAAGTAAATCATTTTCATCTCTATATCTAATTGATGCCAAATCTGTTATCCCTGGTTTAACTTCTAAAACCCTTCTCTGTTCCTCATTATACATCTTTACATATCTAGGAACTTCTGGTCTCGGCCCTACTAGGCTCATGTCCCCTTTAAATACATTTATTAATTGTGGAAGTTCATCAAGTTTATATTTTCTTAAGAAAGCACCTATTTTAGTAATTCTGCTATCATTCCCTACAGTAATTTGTCTTCCTAACTTTTCCGCATCCACAACCATAGTTCTAAACTTTAAAATCTCAAATTCTTTATTTTTTTCACCAATTCTTATTTGTTTAAAAAATACAGGTCCATCAGAATCTGTTTTTATCCTAATGGCAATAACTATCAAAATCGGACTTAAAACTATAAGTCCTAAAGTAGAACATATCAAATCAAATATTCTTTTAACTACTTTATTGAATGTATTCATCTATTTACTCCTAATTCATTTATTTCAGAACATATAATATTATATTAACTATTTTACAACTTTTTAGTCAATTCAGCTCATATTATTGAATTTCTTCATAAATTTTTAAGTTATTTTAGTGCATCTAAAAATTTCTCTGCAAGCCCGCGATAAGTATGATTTTCCAACACATAATCCTTACCATTTTGGCCCAAGTTATTTTTTTCATCTTCGCTTAAGTTTCTAATATCCATAACTGCTTTCACAACAGCATCTGGATCTTCTGCTGGTACCGTAATACCACAATTCGAATCCTTCACTGGATCATTCGAAGCCTCAACTGCATATATTACTGGTCTTGCTGCCATCATATAGTCAAATAATTTATTTGGACTTACGCCATAATTAAATAAATTTTGCTTTTTTAGTCCTATATAACATATGTCTAATAATCTTAGTACATTATCCATATTATCTTTAAGTACAGGATCTAGAAATTCAACATTCGTTACATTACTAGTTTTAGCATATTGTATTAATTCATTTTTCACGTTTCCATTTCCAACTAATACATACTTTATTTTTTCATCTGTAGTTTTCTTTGCAGCATTAATCATCGTATCTAATACATTAGCTGGCGAGTGATTTCCTGTATATCCAACTAAGAAATAACCTTCATCTTTTAGTTCTTGTAATCTTTCAATAGTTTTTTCCATAGGAGCATTTTTTTTCTCTCCAACAATTATTCCATTTGGAACATGAACATAATTATCCGCACTAAATCCCCTATCTTTCATATGACTATCTGCATTAGGTAAAATTGAAATAATTTTATCACAATTTTTAAAAGCAAAATCCTCTGCTCTTTGAAGCATAACTATAGCTGGATTATTCTTAGAATACCCTCCTATTTCCATTGGCGTTAAAGGCCATAAGTCATGTATCTCAAAAAACAGTTTAGCATTACTCCTCTTTGCGATCCTATGAGCTGGATATATATCTAAAGGATAAGTCGAAGATGCTATTACTGCATCTGGTCTATATTTATCGGCAAGTTTCTTATAATTCATTCTCAATTTGAACATGAATGTTGATATATTTTTAATTCTTCCAACTCCATTTCCCTGATATTCTGGAGTTTTAACCCATACATATGTAATTCCATCTATAATTTCTTCTTCGAAATCCTCTTTTATTTGTGGGTTTTTCTTTCGTAAATGTGAAAAATCAGCACCAAGTATGATTACTTTATGTCCCATATCAACCCATTCTCGCCCCATATAATAAGGTCTAAATTCCATTCCATGATAATCAGACCCTGCGTAATGATTTATAAGTAAGATATTCATCTTAATTGCTCCTTTTTTGCATTATAATGTTAATTAACGCTATAGATTATAACATAAGTGAAGCTCAAAATCTATGATTTTGCTATGTGAACTTACTCAGCGAGCGTATGTGAGTCGAGTTTCCTCTGAAAAATATCTTAAGAATTGCCCAAAATACTCTTTCCATACTCTCTACCACAATTATCTATTTTATGATTTTGCTAGTCAAACTTATCCACGAACGAAGGTGAGTCTGGAAAGTGAATGCTAAAATCTAACCTATCCGCAATCATCTTAGATAAAACTTTCTGCCACATTCTTCTTAGATAATCTATAATTAATATATACCAAAAAGTTCTGATAAAAATAAATCAGAACTTTTTAATTGATTTTATTGGACTGCTCTAATTCCATGTGCAAATTTTCTAAAATTACTATCTGCACAAAAATTTTCAGTCCAAAGTGAACGGCATCTATCACGGAATTTTTGTTTTTCTTCCTCTGACATTTCCGCCATATATTTAATTTTATTTCCAAGCTCCTCAGGATAGAAATCTTTATCCAATAACAATCCAGTTTCGCCCTCTTTAACAATCTCAGCCGTACCGCCTACATTAGTCGCAATTGTTGGAATTGAAAAAGAACATGCTTCCATGATACTAACCGGTAATCCTTCTGAACTACTTGTGTTTATGAACAAATCGACTGATTCATTTTTATAATATTCCATTAACTCGGAATTTTTAACACTCCCAGGAAAATTTGTCTCCATAAAATCAAGATTTTCTCTTGCATACTCCTTAATTTGATCCAAACCATCTCCTGCTCCAAAATGTGTCCATTTTAGATTTAATCCCGAATCTTTCAATGTTGCCAGTGACTTTGCCAATAAATCTATACGCTTTACTGGTGAAACATGGCAGCAACTCACAATTCTATATGTTAAGTCTTTTGATCCTTGCGAAGTTCCATAATCTTTTGTCCCAAGATATGCAGTTTTAATTTTATCTGAGTAATCTGGATAAAGCTTCTTTAGATAATTACTTCCATCGTCAGAACATGGATATACCGCGTCTAAATTTCTTAGGAAATAATATCTAAGTGGTATATAATTCATCGAGTTTTCATTAGCATAAAGATCATATCTATGTGTTCTACTTACTACTCTTGTAATCTTTTTACCATAAAGTTCTTTAAGTTTTATTGCCACAAAAGCAATATCATATAACCAATAACTATATAAAGTTATCCCGCTATACTCATCCATATTATATTTTTTAATGATTTCCAAAACTTCTTTTAAAACACTGTTTGCTTTTGCTGTAAAATATGTTAAATAAGCTTTCTTTTTTATGGAACCACTAATAGCATTGCGTTCTTCTTTATCTACACATCCATTATAATTATAAAATGGAAATAGCTTCACAGCACTAATAGGTAAACTATGCTTTATTTTTGAAGCCTTAATTTTATGTACTTCAAAGTTACTAGGAATACTTCTTGTTTGTACCGCATCATCAGCTACACTAGTTGCTATCACTATTACTTTTTCAAAAGCTTCAGAAAGCATTTTTATTTCGCCTTCTATAAATTCTTCTCCTTTATCAAAAGGAAAAACTTTAGTTAAAAGTACTAAACAGTTTTTCATCTTTTTCCCTCCAGAGTTATAATCAGTATAAGGATAACATATGAAATACTTCATTTCAACAATATGAATATAAGCTTTTACTTTATAATATCACCCATATTATTTCATTTATGAATTTTATATGATAAAATAACGTTATCTGATGTCTAGCCTCTATAGCACTTACTCTTTATGAGAGAGCCTTCTTTCAAAAGTCAGCTGAGTGATTATATAGCAATAAGCCAAGTACTCACAGGGAGATGGCGAAGGACAGAACATAAAAACTCTAAATCGAAATCTTATGTTTCTAAAATGTAAACTTTAGGAATTCGCTTTTGAGTGGTTCGCTTAGACGAGTTACACTAAATCAATTTTTAATTCTGCGTAAGTGTAATATCATTCGCATACACCTAGACATTGTGATGATTATTTTTTATAAGTTTAACTAATATTCAGATTGAGATAATTCTAATCTCAAATAAACTTCACTTTATATTTATTTATACGTAAATATAAATAATTTACAAATAAATACCTAAAATTTAAGGAGGCCTATTATATGAAAGTATTAACTGTTATAGGTGCAAGACCACAGTTCATTAAAGCCGCGACAGTATCTAATAAAATTAGAAGAAATGGAAACAGTGAAATTTTAGTACACACAGGACAGCATTATGATAATAATATGTCTGACATATTCTTTGAAGAGCTTGGAATTCCAAAGCCAGATTATAATTTAAACATTGGTTCATCTAATCATGGACATCAAACTGGCAGCATGTTAATATCTCTTGAAGAAATATACTTAAAAGAAAAGCCAGATATGGTTTTAGTTTATGGAGATACAAATTCAACTCTTGCAGGTAGCCTATGTGCAAGCAAATTATTAATTCCTGTAGCGCACGTTGAAGCTGGTCTTAGAAGTTTCAATAAGGCTATGCCTGAAGAGCAAAATAGAATATTAACAGACCATATATCCGATTTACTTTTCACACCTACTTTAACTGCTTTAAATAACTTAAAGGATGAAAATATTACAAAAGGTGTTCATAATGTCGGTGATGTAATGTATGATGCAATAAATCTCTTTAAAGAAAGAGCTAAAGATATATCAACAATACTTAACAAACTTGATTTAGCACCAAATAGTTATATACTTTCAACAATACATCGTGCTGAAAACACTAACAGTATTGAAAGATTATCTTCAATCATTACCGCTTTAAATAACTCTGGTAAGAGAATCATACTTCCACTACATCCTAGAACGAAGAAATTTATTGAAACGTATGATTTGCATGTTGGAGAAAATATAAGAATTATTGATCCTGTAGGATATTTAGATATGATTTCTCTTCAGGAAAATTCTCAAAAGATAGTTACAGATAGTGGCGGAGTTCAAAAAGAAGCATACTTCCTAAAGAAACCATGTATAACTATGAGAGATGAAACTGAATGGGTTGAAACCGTAACTAACGGTTGGAACGTTATAGTTGGAAGCAATTCTGATAAGATAATGGATGCTATAGAAAACTTCAATCCAACAGGTACTCCTGCTTCTGCATTTGGAAATGGAGACAGTTCTTCAATAATTACAGAAATTATTGAGAAATATTTAGGATAAGTGTAAATCAACATATTCTAAACATTTGAAATATAAAACTTTAACAACTCAAAATAATCAAATAAAAAATGGAAGGCATTCCTTCCATTTTTTATTTGATAATATATTAATATCTGAATTATGCTATATTTTAACTTATAAATACTCGTGTTCTCTATTATCCTATTCTATATTCCTTCATTGAAGATGATGATGTTGGTCTATACTCATCACTTTCCTTTTTGTAAACTTGTATACACGCTACTGCAAACCCCATAAGCATCCAATATGAAAATACATACGTTATGGAACTAGGCCCAAAACTTGCTGGTGCAAACGCTATAAGCCCAGTTGCAGCTGCAAAGCACATGGCACTTTTTTTCTTTATCCCAATAATTATATTTTGAACCAATAAATATAAATAGTATATACCATAAAGCGCTAACCCTGGTAATCCAAAATCACCAAGTATCTCTATTGGATAGCAATGTGGACTATATATATTTCCCGTATTTCCTTGATCCTTAATATATTGTTCAACATTTCCTACACCATAACCTAGATAATGCTTTTCCTTTATTGTGCCTCTTAATACGTCCGTAATTATTGTCGCTCTAACATTAAGAGACCCTTCTCCACCTTCTTGAATTTCGGAATCTTCTAAAGCATTAACCTTATCCGCGAGACCATTTTTCTTTTGCTCTTGACCAGATTCTGTTTGTGCAATATTCATTATCATATAACTATATTTAAATGCTCCAAAAAGAGAAATAGCCAAAATCAATGGGCATAATATCCCCTTCAATCCTATCCTTTTTATATTTATAATTGAGTAAATCAAATAAACTACAACTCCAAATATAGCTGCTGCAAAACCTGTTCTTGATGTTATTATTGAAATTAGCGAAAAAGCAATAATTGAAGCAATTATACAAACTATCTTGAAAAACATATTCTCAACTTTGTATATTGCATAAAACCCAATTGGTAACAACATTGCAAGTGTAGCAGATAAATTATTTGGATTAAATGAAAATACTATTGGTCTTGCATTTATTAGATTTTGTTGATCTTTTGGCAAGAACTCAATAAATGCGTCAGCGTAATGTTTAACTGGCAATTGTCTTCCAAGAATAACTTCTATAAAACCAATTAATACGATAAGTAAAAGTAGCGACAATAATATAGCAATTGTTTTTTTAATTCTTTCCCTATTAATGTTATATACCATCATATTTACAATAAACGCAAACATCATCAAGTAGATAGCTATATATTTTATTGATAAGCTTTTGTTTAACGACCATATTATACTAACACACATATATATAAACCAAAGTACATATATTGCTAATACTTTTCTATCCAAGTCCATTAAAATCTGTCTGTCTTTAAATATTCTAAACAATGACATAAGTGTAAATATGCCCAAAACTATATGAAATAAGTATACACTTTGTACTCTTGGCACATACAATGTATAATCATAAAATGCAGAAATTAAAAGTAGTGTATAAAACATATTATATAAATCTTTATCTTTAAGAATAAAAACTACTAATATTACTACTGTCAATATGTACATTATAGATACTATATAACTTCCATTTGCTATTCCTAAAAATCCACTAATAGCAAATATAATAGCTAAAAATATATTTCTAATTACATCTTCTCTCGTCATTATTACTCCTTATCTGCATTTTCTGCAGCCACTTCATCTTCGTTTTTATAATGATATGTTGGAACTATCTTTTGCATTTGATGCTTAATCTCTGATATATCGTTAAGCTCCAATAAATTTTGTAATTGCTCCAGCTTAGTTGTTAAGCTATTCATATCTTCAAATGTTGGTTTACCTACATATATTTTATTGTGAACCGTATTTTCTAATCCTTCTTCACTCATTAAAAGTTCTTCGTATAGCTTTTCTCCTGGTCTAAGACCTGTAACTACAATTTTTATATCTCTATTGGGTTCAAGCCCTGAAAGCCTTATTAAATCACATGCCAAGTCATAAATTTTAACTGGTTTTCCCATATCTAATACAAAAACCTCTCCGCCTCTTGCAAAAGCACCGGCTTGAAGCACTAACTGCGCAGCTTCTGGAATTAGCATAAAGTATCTAATAATCTTTTTATGAGTTACAGTTACAGGGCCACCATTAGCAATTTGTCTTTTGAATAATGGTATTACTGATCCATTACTTCCAAGCACATTTCCAAATCTAACCGCAACAAACTCTGTCCTAGACTGCTTATCCATGGCTTGAATGATCATTTCACATAATCTTTTTGTTGCTCCCATAATATTAGTTGGGTTAACAGCTTTATCTGTTGAAATCATAACGAATCTTTCTACGTTAGCCTCACTTGCTTCTAATGCTAAATTCAAAGTTCCAAAAACATTGTTTTTTATAGCCTCTTTAGGACTATCTTCCATTAAAGGCACATGCTTATGTGCTGCTGCATGGAATACCACATTTACTCTATATTTTGTAAATATTTCATGAAGTCTCTTTCTGTCCCTAACTGAACCTATTAATACAGTAAGATTCATGTCTGGAAACTCTTCTCTCAGTTCATTTTGTATATCATATACATTGTTTTCATAAATATCAAATATTATAAGTCTTTTAGGATTATATACAGAAATTTGTCTGCAAAGTTCCGAACCTATTGATCCTCCCCCTCCGGTCACTAATATAGTCTTTCCTTCTATATAATCTGAGATTCCTTTATTATCAAGCTGAATAGGATCTCTTCCAAGTAAATCTTCTAAATCAACATCTTTTATTCTACTAACCGTAGCATCTCCACTTAGTATTTCATACATTCCAGGTATTATTTGAAGTTTACAATTTGTATTCTTACAAATTTCAATTATTTCTGCTTTATTTTTAGCATCAAGAGATGGAATTGCAATTAATATTAGATCTATTTCCTGTTCTCCAACTATATAAGGTATATCGTATCTGTTTCCTTCTATTTTTACACCTGATATTCTTTTTCCAAGTTTACTTTTATCATCATCTATAAGAACTATCGGATTATACTTTAGTTCTCTTCTTGCCATCATTTCATTAATAAGCATAGTTCCAGCCGAGCCAGCCCCGACTATCATTACTCTTCTTTGGTCTGATGAGTATTTAAATGGTATGTACAAAAGAGTTCTTCTATATACCCTATACAATATTCTATATCCTAATACAAAGAAAATACTTAAAAGTATTCCGACAACCGAAACATTTAACGGAATTGTATTACCTAGAATTCTAGTATACCCTATTGATATTATTCCTGCTAAAATATTTCCACCAACACCTAACAAAAACTCGTCAGTACCTGTTAAATGCCATAGACTTTCATACATTTTAAACAAGTAAAAACATACTAAATAAATTAAACTTAACGCTATACAATCATGAGTGTATATTTTCGCAATTAATGTAAAATCTCCACTATTGGTTATATTTATTGAGAAAAGATATGCCATATTAACCATAAACATATCGATTATCATAACTATAAAAGTCTTCCAATTCTTCACTATACTTCCCCTCCTACTTCAGAGATTCTCACTAAAATGTCCTAATTTAAACTATTATCTTACTTTATCTAAAACTTTTATTAATAATTTAGGACAAGACAGCATTCCCTTACATTGAATAGAATATCTAATATTATTCTTATCCAACTTTTGCATTTTATAATTCTTTAAATATTTTCTTACATCCTCTTTATTTAAAAACTTAAAAAGTTCCTCATGGAAATTTGAATCCTTACCTAATACCGAAAAAACATGTGATATTGAATAAGGTATCTTAAATTCAACTAAAAAACTTTTTATCTTCTTTAAGCTTTCATCACCTTTTATATCATTTAATAGGTCAATATATGAATAATAGCAATCCAAATGCTTCAATGATACATTTTGAGTCACAGAATTTCCCCATATAACATAAAAAGCCAATACTTCATTTACGCTTATAACTTTTTTTGCATATAACAATGCCTTTACAACAAAGACCATATCTTCTCCATATTTTCTTTTAGTATCAAATAAAAGATTATTATCTTGTATAATGGAAGATTTATATATAGCACTTCTCATTCCTATTGTTATATCATCTTTTAACTGCATAAGAGCAGCTTCTTTTCCGCTAATAAACTCATTTAAATAGTTAGTTCTATTTTGGACTAGTACATTTCCTTTAGCGTCAACCTCACTATAATCACAAAAAACTATCTCACATTTACTTTCTTCGGCTTTTTCATACATACGCTCAACAAATTTATGATCAATATAATCATCTGAATCTAAAAAAGTTATATACTCTCCACTAGCTTCTTTTATTCCTCTGTTTCTTGCCGCACTAACACCCGAATTTTTTTGAGTTATGATTTTATAATTTATACTTGAATTTTCAAGTAATCCTCTTGCTATATCGATACTTTTATCCTTCGATCCATCATCTATAAGTAAAAGTTCAAAATCTTTGCAAGTTTGATTCATAACAGATTTAATACTTCTTTCAATACATTCTTCTACATTATAAACAGGAGTAATGATAGATACTTTTACCAAAACTATTCGCTCCTTTTATTTAATTATATTCAGAAAACAATAAGTCAGCATACCGGCCTATTTAATGCCATAACTTACTATAATATTGGACTAATAGACATTATGAACATATATATTCTTTTGTTTTAAAGAATATATATGTTAAAATTATCATTTTTCACATCAATTGTGGATATCCCAATAACAAACTATACTTAGCCCATGAAATATATTCCAACCAGAAATGAGTGATATACTTTTATATTTAAATACTGTACCGTCAAATAACTTTAAACTTTTCAACACTACTTGAATTATACTAGTATTGATGCCCATATGCAATATTAAGCCATTTTCTTAAGTAAATTTTCATTTTCATTCATTATAGCTAAGTAAAAATACTCTTATTTAGAGAAATAGTTTTACTACTATAAATAAATCTACATTCTTTTATAATTAAAACGAACATGCCTATTGGGCATTTTTTAACTTTTTGATTATTCTGGCATGCCATACTCTGTCTTCTTCTTTCGGAAGTGTCATATAATCGCCATACAATTGTGTTAAAACAGCATCATAATTCCTAGGCGCATTAAAATAATCTCCTTCGAATTCAACTTTTATCAAATCAAAAAAGTCCTCTTTTTTATATATGTACTGACTCCATACTGTATCCAATCCATATCCCATGCATTCTGAATCTTTATCATTCCATTTAACTAAAAAATCAAATAACTTTTGTCTTCTTTTTGTTGTAAAAATACTTGATACAATATTATAAACAAAATATGTAATTTTATTTTTTAATGTAAGCTTTTCAGGTTTTTCTCTAATTCTTATGAAACTTCTTAATACAAAATTACTTATTTTTCTTTGAATATTGTATACCCATCTTTTTTTAGGAAGACTATCATAAGGTATAATATCTATAAATAAACCATTATGCATCTTTTCATTTTCTGCAATCTTATCTTCAATAAAAAGTGTATTATTATATCTTATTTTGCATGGAACTTGATAGATATCATAATTAGGATCATTTTCATGAGTCTGCAAAAATAAATGATCAGGTAATTCATTCTTAACTACACTTAAAAATTTATTATAATCTTCTCTAAGCATTCCAATATCAATATCGTCATCCCATGGTATAAATCCTTTATGTCTAACCGCTCCTATAAGCGTTCCAGCATCTAAAAAATATCTAATATTATGCTTGTCACAAATTTTTTTTACATCTTTTAAAATGCTTGCCATTATTAACTGCGCATCTCTTAGCCCTAAGTCTTCATAATTTGAATAATTAGTATTATTGTTCATCTTTTTCTCCTTTAATACATATCTACCTTTTATTATATCAATGTAGTCATAAAACTCAATAATACATATTAAATATTGACTTTTAATTTTCTATTACAATACCTGCTACAGATTATTAATTCTAAATTATGCCTTAATATGTTATAATTTATTACAGCTTAACCATCTATAGAGCAAATTTTAACCTTAGTAAAAGATTGGAGAATATATTATGGAAAATACTAAAGATTTAATTAGTGTTATTGTGCCTGTTTATAATGTTGAGAAATATTTACCTCAATGTATAGATAGCATTTTAAATCAAACTGAAAAGAATCTTGAAATTATTTTAGTTGATGATGGTTCATTGGATAATTCCGGAAAGATATGTGATGAATTCTCTAAAAAGGATGATAGAATAGTTGTTATACATAAGAAAAATAATGGTCTAAGTTCTGCTAGAAATGCTGGTCTTGAGATAGCTAGAGGAAATTATATTGGTTTCGTAGATAGCGATGACTGGTTAGATAAAAGTATGTATGAAATTTTGTTAAAATTATTGAAAGAAAATAATTCTGATATTTCATGTTGCGATTTTTTTAAAACAGCTAATAGCGATGACTCAATACCTCATATAGATGATGAGATTATTAATTCTTACAATAATATGGAAAGCCTAAATAACTTCTATAATGGCTTATATACTCAAACAGTAGTAGCTTGGAATAAGCTCTACAAACGAGAACTCTTTAAAGATATTTTTTATCCTGTAGGCAAAATTCATGAAGATGAAGGTACTACATATAAATTATATTATAAAGCTAATAAGATCACTTATACTAATAGGCCTTTATACTACTATAGGATCACTCCTAACAGTATAACTACAAGTAAGTTTAATAAAAAAAGGTTAGATATAATATATGTTTACGATGAAAAAGTTAAGTTCATTAAAAATATAAATAATGAAGAAATCTATTCAAAAACATTAAAATGGTATTTATTTAAGCTTATAAATTGTTATTTTGAATGTTCTAATAATATTGAAAATAATACTGAATATTTAACCTTGATTAACCATAAGGTATCAGAAACATATAAATCTTATATTCAAAGCAATAAAAAACAGCTTCACTGGATAATTTTATTTTCTATATTTAAAATGAATCCTAAATTATATAAAAAGCTATTGAGAAGTTAGAAGATAACAAGATAATTATGTTATTCATATTTTTTTTTGTTCAATGATTATTAGAGAAAATAACAAGTCTAAAATGCCTTGTGTATTTTGCGTCATACACGGAAAGATATCTATCTCATAGAGAACTATTAGCTTAGTTTCCGTACTAAACATAATGCAAAATCCACTAACATATTGACTTGTTATTTTTCTATTACCTCTAAAAATTTTTTCTTAATTTTACATAATGCGGAATAAATCCCGAGACTTGGCTTAAAATTTGCTTGATTATGTGCTATAATATTTTGTATTGAATTTAAGGAGTGTTAAAAGATAATGATGACAAAATATTTTAAAAGTTTTATACTATTCTTTCTAATCTGTTTATCTTTTCATCTTTTTACAGAAACAATAGTATATGCTGAACAGCAAACAAATGAAATTTCACAAAAAACAAATGAATCGACTTTACATAATTCAACAAACGAAGATTCTTCAAAAAATACTAACAAAGATATCAGTACAAGCGTTTCAAGTAACGAATCAGAAAAAGATTCAAAAAAAGACACAGATAATAATAATAATAATAATAATAATAATAACAACGCAACTGCTGTACCGAATAAGCAAGAAGAAGTATCTATTCCATATGGATGGAAAACTATTGATTCTAAAAAATACTATATAGTTAGTGATAAAGTCCTCGAAAAAACTGGATGGTTCATGGAGAAAGATGTTAATCCTGATATAACTTCTAAAGATAAAGGCTATGATGATAAATATTATCTAGATAGTGATTTTTCAGTAGTAATTGGCTGGAAAGAAATAGAAGGAACCTGGTATTACTTCAATAAAGATGGAATACTGCAAACTGGATGGGTTTATGATAATAATATCTACTATACAGACAAGAACGGTGCTATGGAAACTGGATGGCAAAAAATCAATGGGGATACTTATTATTTTGATCAATACGGTCACATGGCTACTCATAAAACATTAATAGATGATAATTGGTATTTCTTTAGCGATGATGGGCAACTTCAAAAAGGCCTTTACTATTATAAAAATAAAGAATATTATTCTGATGACAAAGGAATAATGGTTGTAAATACTTGGGTTGATTCTAGAAATCACAAATATTACATAAAATCCGATGGTTCTGTTGCGACTGGAAAGCTTTATTTAAACGGAACTATGGAAGATTTTAATTCAAATGGTTACTACCAAGGTTCAGATAAAAACGATAAAGATTATCTATTTGTACGTCATTTAAATGTAGGTAATGCTGACTGTGCATTTATAAGATTACCTAGTGGAGAGACCGTTTTAATAGATACTGGTGATACAACAACTAGTAGTACATTAATAGATTTCTTAAATAGCCAGAACTTAAAGAAAGATTTCTTCCAATCTACTACTAGTAGTAGTGTACAAGCTGTTGAATCTAACACTAGCAAGACTTCTAATGGAAAAGGAGTTGTAGATTACGTAGTGCTTACACATCCTCACTCAGATCACATTGGTGGAGTGATTGATTTGCTTAAAAACTTTGATGTCGGAAAAATATTAGTTCCAAAATACTTTGAAATGAAAGATTTTGCAAGTATGAATGATACTACTTCTAGTGCCAGTGAAAAAGAAATTATGAAACATGATTACGAAGTATATACAGCAACAATGAATGCTATAAAGAAAAGCGGAGTACCTTTAGTTACAGCTGAACCAAAATCATATATTGATAGCGAAAATATTTTACAATTTGTTCATGCTGATAAGGATTATCCAAGCTTTGAAGCATCTAACCCTTACCAAGAATACACATTGCTAAACAATAACTCTGCACTTGTTTATTTGAATTATCATGATCTTCAAGAATTATTTGCTGCAGATATTGAATGGGGCGCAGAAAACGACTTTGTTAGTAGAAAAGCCTTAGATGGGAAAGAAGTTGATGTATTAAAGATTCCTCATCATGGAAATCCAACATCTTCATCGTATCCATTTATCGGATATGTTAACCCAATTGTGGGAATAATTTCTAGAGCTAAAGAATCTATTAGCACTACTAATGAATCTTACAATGTTCTAACTACATGTGGTGTTAACATATTTGAGACAAGCAGTGATCCTGATGGAATTTCAGTATACTCCACTAAAGATAATTGGAATGTGGAACCAGCAAATAGTAAATCTTAATATTAACTCAAATTTTAAAAAAGCTTATCATTTGTACTTTTTTACAAATGATAAGCTTAAATTTAATTACCTAAAGTTTTAATCTTTCCTTGTCATAATAATATTATTTAGTAATTCTTATGCCTGAATATTATCACCATGTTGAGCTGCCAATTCATTTTTTAAGTTTATACTATCTTGTCTCTTAAAGAATGGAAGGTAAACGAAGAATGACATCGCTAATACTAATAACTGTAATATTGCTGTTCTAACTCCACCTGTCAAAAGTCCTGATATTGGTGCCGGAGTTGTCCATGGAACCATTACCCCTCCAAATGGTGGAACTATTCCTGTTGCTATTGCAAAATAAAGTATTGTTCCTGATAGCATTGGAGTAATTATAAATGGAATTGCCATAAATGGATTCATTACTATTGGTGTTCCAAATGTAATTGGCTCATTTATATTAAATATCCCTGGTACTATTGCGAGTTTTCCTAATTGTTTGCATTGTGCCGATTTTGCAAAAAATAACATACATATTACTAAACCTATTGTCATACCAGATCCTGTTACTGTCATAAATTGATCAAGAAATTGCTGTGTTACTATATGAGCTCCATTTGCTATTGATAATTCTTTTCCGCTTGTAACTATAGCTGCATTGTCTAAAGTATTTGATTGTAATATTCCTGACATTACACCGCTTACTATTGTTGCTCCATGAACACCAAACCACCATAAGAATGGAATTAAAAATCCCATGACTAAAACTCCACCTAATGAGTCTGTCATACCTTGTAATGGTGTTTGAAGTACTTTATATATCCATTCAATAAATGTTGTTTGTAATCCCCATTTAAATATCATATAAACTATTGTTGCTCCAAGCACTATAACTGCTGCTGGTATTAATGCTGCAAACGAATTCACAACTCCCTGTGGTACGCCATCAGGCATCTTTATTGTAATCTTATTTGCCATAAACCATGAGTAAACTGCTCCAACTATTAATCCTATTATAATTGCGGTAACCATTCCCTTTCCACCACACCATGCTGTTGGTATGACATCACCTACTGTTTCTCCGCTCTTAGTAGTTACTGAAGAGCTAGTTGTTAATATAAATACTACAAATGATATTATTCCTGCTGATAAAGGTTCATGACCTTCATTTTTAGCATAAGTGTATGCTATTCCTATTGTTGCAACAAGTGCTATCATGTTAAATGTTGCTCCATTTGCTTTAAACAGTGGATCAGTCCATCCTGCACCTAATGTAACATTTAGCCAATCATTTAACGGTTGGTATGGCAATTGAGCTAGCAATAAAAATACCGATCCTACCAAAGTTAATGGTAAAGTGAATAAAATACCGTCTTTTAATGCAACAACTCCCTTTAAACCAACAAACTTCATAACTATTGGCAATACTTTTTCGTTTAAAGTTGTCCCAGATGATGACATAATAATTCCTCCTTAAAAATTAGTAAATATAAATTAACAAGGTTTATTAGATAATTTATAAAAAATGATATTGTAAAAACTTTTTAACTATTTTCCTGCTAACTTCAAGGCAAAGTCTAAAACTTTTTGCCCATTCATCATTCCATAGTCAACCATTGGTATAACATCCACAGGTATTCCTTTAGGTTCACATATCTTTTTTGCTTTGTTCAATGTATATCCAACTTGTGGACCCAATAATGCAACATCAACTCCCTCTATATTTTTATCCATCTGGCTTTCTGGAAAAGCTTCAATATCTACATCTATCCCCTTATTCTTAGCTGCCTCCTTCATTTTGTTTACTAAAAGACTTGTTGACATTCCTGCTGCGCAAAATAATCTAATTATTACCATGGTTCATTCCTCCTGAAATATAAATTTATTTATATAAACTTTTAATAAGTATCCTCATAAAATTTTAATCTATTTGTTAATTATTTAACCAACGTATTTACAACTTTTCTTAGTTCGATTATTTGTTCAATTAAGTTTTTCTCTGTTATTGCTGTCATTAGATGATCTTGTGCATGCACAAACAAAACTGACATATCAATCTTTTCACCATTTGCTTCTTTATGAAGGAACATTGTTTGCCCATCATGTGCTTTTGCTAATGCATCATTTGCTAATTGCATTTCCTTATCAGCTTCTTCGTATTTTCCTTCATTTACATTGTTAAGTGCCATATACGCATGATTTTTACAATCTCCAGCGTTTATTATAATGTTCATGATTGCCATTTCTAACTCTTCCACTCTACACTCCCCCATTCAACGTCTTTTAGAATATTTTTCCTTTTATCCTATTGCATAGCATAAATTGTGCCAAACACTATTCTGCTTTTTAGTAGACATTATTTTAAATATATTGATATTATCTATATTAATCCTAATCCCGGATTTATAAAACGTTTACAAAATTTTTATGTATCCAAATTGTCATTAATCTTTTATATGTTTACTTAATATAATCAATATCTAATATAAGAGTTTGATTATTCTTATTAGCGTTTTGGTAATATTGCCCAGTGTTTAGATGAAAGTATATAATTGTGATTAGTGTTTGAACACTTCCAAGAACTGTTTAATCACTAAATTTATTTTAATCATTAAAAAATAATTTCTACAACTAGAAATAAAGCAAATTACATAGGAATAATAAAAAGCATCTTCTTAACTATAAGAAAATGCTTTTTATTCACAATATAAATAATTAAATTATATCTAATTTTTATTGTACACTAACTCCAAAATATAATACTTTTCCAAGTTCAGTATCTTTTATTGATTGTTTTGCAATTGCAGCCGCATTTTGTTGATCACTAAGGCTACACTCAAAAAGTATCTTAATTCCTTCTTTTCTAACAAATTTAAATACTTTCTCATTCTCAACTTCAATATTTTCTACTATATTTATTATATCGTCTTGTCTTAATGCACAGTTTATTAATATCATCTTTCTACCTCACTCCTATTTAATCTTTTGAAAAAAACAACTTTATCTTAATTTGATTTTTAATAATTCTTTATTATACTTTGATTATTAACATATTATATCATTTATTTTTCAGAATTATACTGAGTAAACTCTAACATTTCAATTATTTTCTCATTGAGCTTCTGCTATTGCAGAAATCATAATTTCAATAATTAGAAATGTTAGAGTTTTTAAATTTATTTTAAATTGTTAATAATAGGGCTAATTAATCGTATTTACGCTTGAGCGCTATTTTCGTGTTTTTGTGCTGCTAATTCATCAGCATATGACATAGCATCAACTTTCTTAAAGAATGGGAAGTATATTGCCATTCCAATAAGTAGGAATACTAATTGAGCTATAGCATAACTAGGACCACCAATTATTAATCCTGAGAATACAGCTGGAACTGTCCAAGGTGGTAATGCTCCACCCATTGGTGCAAGTATACCTGTTGCAATTGCTAAATAAAGTAATATTGCATTTACTACTGGAGTAAGTATAAATGGTACACCCATTATTGGGTTCATTACTACTGGAGTACCAAATAATACTGGTTCATTAATATTAAACAAGTTAGCTGGAAGTGCTAATCTACCTAATTGTTTATATTGAGCAGATTTTGCAAGTACTAATAATAATATAGTAAATCCAAGTGTTTGACCACTACCTGCCAAGTTAATAAAGTTATCATAGAATTGTTGAGTTACTATATGAGCTCCGTGAGCAAGATCTAAAGTCCCTGCTTCTTGTAATTTAGCATTAGCTGCAGTATTAGCAGTTAATAAAGCACCTACCATACCTGATACTGTCATACCTCCATGAATTCCGAAGAACCATAAGAATGGAACAGCAAAAGCAATAAGTATAGCTCCTGGAAGTGAATCTGATGCAGCTTGTAATGGTGTTTGAACAACTTTATATATAATTTCTACAAAAGAAGTATTGAATCCAAACTTACATACCGCATATACAACAGTTGCACCTATAAATATAACTGTAGCTGGAATTAATGCTGAGAATGCATTAACAACACCTTGAGGTACACCTTCTGGCATCTTGATTGTAATGTTTTTCTTTACCATTGCACAATAAACAAATGAAACAACTAAACTTACAATAATTGCAGTAATCATGCCTGATCCACCAGTCCAGTCTTGTGGAATAACTCCACCAACTTGAATTGGAGTTGCATCAGGTGTAGCTTTGAACATAACAAAATCATTTGTTACAGTTAAGAATACACTTAAAGCAATTACTGCTGGTGAAAAAGGTTCAAGACCTTCATTTTTACAGTATACATAAGTCATCCCTATAACAGCTACCACTGCCATAATACCCATTGTTGAATGCTGTAATTTAAATAATGGATCATTCCAACCTGGTCCAAAAGCGCTAGTCATACCATCTGTAAATGCTTTTACTGGAAAGCAAGCAATTAATAAGAATATAGATCCAACGATATTTAATGGTAAAGTAAATAACATACCATCTTTTAATGCTTGAACACCTTTAAGATTAACGAATTTCATTACCGCTGGCACTACTTTTTCGTTCAGTGTTTGATTGAGTGACATAATAAATTTCCCCCTTATAACTAAATTGTGATTATAATATGAATAATTACAAATAAAAATTTGCTATTATTACTTATAAACCTACATATTTATTTTGTTTTCTTATAATTGTTGTTAAAGGTTTTCTTTTCTCATATAAAATATGAATATAAGTTAACCGATTAGATATATCTTTATATGTGCATTTGTATTTTTACTTAATCATGTAAAACTACAAATGCTATTTATTTTTGCAAATTATTTCTTATTGGTTAAGTTTATAAAAATAATTAATTTTTCAATTATTTATTTTTTGCAAGATTTAATGCTAGATCTAAAACTTTAGCTCCATTCATCATTCCATAATCAACCATTGGTATTACTTCTACTGGAATGCCATGTGGTTCACAAAGTTTCTTTGCTTTTCCTAAAGTATATCCTACTTGTGGTCCAAGTAATGCAACATCCATACTATCTAAATGTCTATCCATTTGAGATTCTGGAAATGCTATAATTTCTGCATCAACACCTTTAGCTTTAGCTGCCTCCTTCATCTTATTAACTAAAACACTTGTTGACATTCCTGATGCACAGAATAATTTGATTGTAACCATATTTCTTCCTCCTTGATTTAACTTTTATAAATTTTAATATGTTTCATATTTTTTATACGGTTTTGTGTTAATTTTAAAGTTACTTACGAATTTTATTTTCATAGTATTTACAAAATAATGCTTGTCTTATTTGCTTTTCCAAGTTTCAATTTGTTATTTTACTAAAGTGTTTACAATTTTTCTTAACTCTATAATTTGTTCAATAAGATTCTTTTCTGATATAGATGTCATTAAATGATCTTGTGCATGAACAAACAAAACTGATAGTTCTATTTTTTCTCCAGAAGCTTCTTTTTGAAGCATTTCTGTTTGTGCATCATGCGCTTTTCCTAACGCATCATTTGCTAGTTGCATTTCATTTTCAGCTTCTTCATACTTACCTTCGTTTACCAAATTAAGAGCCATATAAGCATGATTTTTACAATCTCCTGCATTGATTATAATATTCATTATTGCCATTTCTAATTGATCCATTTGTACTCCTCCTCCAATTCATCCGGTAGCTGGCATCCGTAATACCTTCCATAATATAAATAACGACTACATGCTCCTGGATAAGTCAAACTAAAATTCAGAAGATATATTAAACTCCAACTGAATAAAGTTTTACTTGATGCTTTATTGCTTCATGCCAATATATATAGCAATACCTGTGCCAAACACTATTAAATATTTAAATTTTTTTCTAATTTTTTTGCTGTTTAAATTTTACATACTATCGGATCACTCCTATATATCAATACTTATAAGCAAAATAGATAATATAATTTCATTTAAAAGTTATATCATTTTTATAATAAAAGTTATATATTTTATTTATTTTATGATATGTGTTTACTTAATACACTTAGTGTTTTATAATTATATATAGTGTTTAATTAATTTCAAAACTGTATATAAACACTAAATAAACAATGTTTAATAATAAATAGTTTTACTATAATAGTCCATTTACCGTGGGATTTTCAGCATAGCGTATGAGAATACTTAATCTATTTATAGTAGCTATAATATTTTTATTTATATAGGAGGACATATAATGGCTAAAAAAGATTTGATTTACCAAAAACTTCTCCAGCTTAATTCTCCAGATGGGATAGACACAAAAACACTAGCCCCTCTAGTTAATATGACTAGAGCTAACTTAAGCCATGAACTAAATGAACTTTGTAAAGAAGGTAAATTGTATAAATCCTCTGGCAGACCAGTATTATTTTTTCTTGCTGAAAATAAGATTCAAAGCAATGAATCTCAGTTAGATTTGTTAGCTAAAAATAATATTTCTCTTAAAGATTCTGTGGAACAGGCTAAAGCGGCTATACTATATCCACCTAAAGGTATGAATTGTTTAATATTAGGTGCTACTGGTGTAGGAAAGTCTATGTTCGCATCTCTTATGCACAATTATGCATTGGAAATGAAGGTGAAAACAGAAGATTCTCCTTTTATAGTGTTTAACTGTGCAGATTATACTAATAACCCACAACTATTAACTTCTCAACTTTTTGGTGTAAAAAAAGGTGCGTATACTGGAGCTGAATCTGACAAAGTCGGATTAATAGAACAGGCTGATGGTGGTATTTTATTTTTAGATGAGATTCACAGATTGCCACCTGAAGGGCAGGAAGCTCTATTCATATTTTTAGATACAGGTACTTTTAGACGTATTGGGGATTCAGAAACCAGAAAATCAGATGTATTAATAATTTCAGCTACAACAGAGGACCCAAATTCTGCTTTATTAAACACATTTACAAGAAGAATTCCTCTTGTTATTAATATTCCCTCTCTTAAAGAAAGAACTTTAGATGAAAGATTATTTTTAATTAAAAGTTTCTTCAAATATGAAAGTATCCGTTTAAATAAAGAGATTTATGTATCTTTAAACTCTCTTAGAGCATTACTTTCTTATGATTGTCCTAATAATATAGGTCAGTTGAAAAGTGACGTTCAGCTACTTTGTGCAAAAGCATACTCTGAATACTTAACTAATATACGACGTGACGTAAGAATCCATAGTAAAATATTGCCTCCTTATATTAAAGAAGGTCTTTATAAAGAAAAAGAACATAGAGTTTTATGGAATAAACTTATGAGTGAAGAAATTGAATATTTTAGATTTAATGGTTCTAATGAAGATACAAACACTATATTTAATAATGGAGATAATACTATTTACGATTTTATAGAAAGTAAACTTGAAAAGCTTAAGTCTCTAGAAATCTCAGATATTGATATTGAAAACATTCTTGAGAAAGATATAGCCAAACATTTCAATAAAAATAACTCTGAAGTTTCCGAAGAAACAAGTAAACAAAACTTATTAACCATTATTGATGAAGATACATTAAAATGTATTGATAGTATAGTAAGTCATATAACTCGAAAGCTTCCTGTAATTTTTGATAGTAATTTATATACGGCTTTTGCTCTGCATATCAACACATTAATTAATAGAATAAATAGTGACAAAATAATAATAAACACTAATTTAAATAGAATAAAAGATCTTTATCCTTCTGAATTTGCTGTTGCACTAGAGATTAAGGAAATCATAGAAAACACTATTAATAAATCAATTCCAATAGATGAAGCTGGATACTTAACATTATTCTTGATACCAGATAATACTTTTAACGATAAATCTCAAGATAAAGTAAAAGTTATCCTAATTGCCCATGGAGAATCAACTGCAACTTCAATGGCTGATGTTTCTAACAGACTACTTGGAGAAAACTATATAATTCCAATAAACGCTCCAATAGATGTTGCTCCATCAAAAGTATTAGAAAGCCTTAAGATTGGTATTCAGGACAATCCAACTTCTGCTGGCTATCTCTTATTAGTAGATATGGGGTCTTTAACAACTTTTGCAGATGTTATAAAAAAGGAATTTCAAGTAGATATTAAAGTGATATCTCTTGTTTCAACTTTACATGTTTTAGAAGCAGCACGAAAAGCACTAATTGGATCATCACTAGATGAAATATATAATGACGTTCTTATGGTAAATTCTTATGTAGAAATACATAAAAATATAAGTAATCCTTCTAGCGATTCAGATAAAGTTTTAATAGTAACTGCCTGCTTAACTGGTGAGGGCGCTGCCATTGCAATTAAAAACTTCTTACTAAGTAATCTTAGATTAGATAAAGATTATTTTGAAGTCGTTTGTCTAAACTGCTTAGACAAAAAATACTTCAAGCAAAAAATAATTAATCTTCAAGAAAAAAATGAGGTACTTTTTATTGTTTCATCTTTTCCTGTAGATTCACCTATAAAACAATATACAATGTACGAAGTATTTAATATGAATGTATTAAAAGAATTACAAAGTATAATTGATTCAAAATTAACTATGATTAATCTACCTAAAATTATAAAGGAAAATATATATAATATAGATGGTGTTGAACTTTATAAAGATGTAACCCTATTTTTAAATATATTACAAGAGAAACTCTTAATTAAATTATCTGATGAAAATATGGTTGGTGTTATTCTCCACTTGTCATTTGTAATAGGACGATTAAGAAATGAAGATAATCCAGCTGTTTATCCTGAAAAAGAGAAATATATAGAAGAAAATGTCAATCTATATAATATGATAAAAGAAAATCTAAACTTCATAACTAGCAAATATAAAGTAGAAATATCAGATGATGAAATATGCTATTTGATGAATCTTTTATCAAATTCAGCTCCTGAATTACAAAGTAAATTTTAATACAAATACATCCCTATAAAAGAATAAACACATTCTTTTATAGGGATGTTAAAGTTTTACTTAGAATAATCAGAAGAATCTACTGCAAACTTATTATGTAGCCTTTTTCCCATACTTTCAATAATATATAATACAGGTATTTGTGTTGTTATATCACTAATTCCTAGTCTTTCTTGTTGGACATAATACGATATATTAAGATCTGATATTTTAGATATTGTACAGTTTTCACTATTTGTTATGCTTACAAGCGTAGTATTTTCTCTTTTTATATTACTTATATAGTCAATAACAGTGCGCGTTTCACCTGAAACTGACATTGCTATTATTATAGAATCTTCATATAGCTTATAATTTCTTGGAAAATACGGATCATCTATATACATGGAAAACTTACCAATTGATGAAAAATATCTAGCTGCATATTTACACAGTATTCCAGATGTTCCTGTTCCTATAAATACTACATTACCTGCTTTCTTTATTAAATCGCAAAGTACATTTAATTTTCTATCAAGTTCACTATTATCTAATTTTTTGAAAAAATCAACTATTATCGATGTATCATTATTTACTTTATCACTTTCATTTTCTTCAAGATACAATTTTAATTTCACTTTAAATTCCGAATATCCTTCACAGTTCAACTTTTTACAGAATCTTAATATAGTAGTTGTTGAGACGTGTGCTTCATCAGATAATTCTCTAATTCTCATATAAACAACTTTTTGAATATTCTTCATTATATATCTGTATAGAGACAACTCTAAATCGTTTAAACTCTGGATAATTTCATAATTAAACATAATTTAATCAACCTCTTCCTTTATAACTAGCTTTTTTACATTCACACATACTTGAATATATTGTTGTCTTAAAATTTAAAACACTATACTAGTTAGCCTTTTACGACTTTGTAGATACTATGATTTATCTTCATTATACGATCTACCAAAGTTCTTTTAATTTAAGTATACATTATTTGAAAAAAACTTTTAAGGCTATGTTTGTAAAAATTCTTTTTAGCTATATTATAAAAGTAAAATATACCAAAGCGAAATTTCTTACACCTTGGTATATTTCATTTATATTAGTATCTATTTTTAAATACTATTATTCTAATATTATATTAATTATCTTTGACTAAATTTCTTCGCCATTAGTTTCGATGACTTTTTTATACCAGAAGAAACTCTTCTTTCTTATTCTTCTTAAATCCTTGAGATCAAATTCATCTCTATTTACATATATAAAGCCATATCTTTTCTTGAAACCTTGGTGAGTACTTATAAGATCTATAGCTGACCATGGACAATATCCAATCAAATCTACTCCATCAGTTATAGCAAGTCTAGCCTGTTCAATATGTTTTCTTAAATAATCAATTCTATAATCATCATTTATAGTATCATTTTCTTCAACATTATCATAAGCACCTAATCCATTTTCAGTAATTATTATAGGTAAATTATATCTTTCATAAACTTCTCTTAAAGTGTTTCTAAATCCTATAGGATCAATCTCCCATCCAAATTGAGTTTTCTCCAAGTTCGGATTAGAAGCTCCTTTGTAAACACCTAAATCTCCTACAGCAATCTGTTGATCTCCACCTTGAGTTGAAACTTCTTTATCATCAATCTTACTTTCCGCAGATGTTCCTGTGCAATAATAATTAAATGCTATGAAATCTGGATTTCCACCTTTTAATATTTCCATATCTCCATCTTCAATAATTGGCTCGATTCCTTTTTCAACCATATAGCTCCAAGCTATTGGATTATACCTACCGTGTACAGCCATATCTAAGTATAACCAATTCCTTATAGATGATTGGTTACTAGCAGCTAATATATCTTCTGGTCTTGAACTTGCTGGATATATTGAGCTTATATTAGGTGCAGGCCCTATTTTCGCTTTTGGACACATACTATGACATAACTTCATTGTTTGCGCTTGTGCAAGCATCATATGATGATTTTGTTTATATAATTCTTTTTCAACATTTTCTACTCCATCATTTACAGTTCCAATTGCCCCTCCATGAAGTATCATCATATTCTGTTCATTTATTGTAAGCCAATATTTAACCCTATCACCGAAGTTTTCAAACAATACTTTTGCATAATTTACAAATGCATTAGCAGTCTCTCTATTTGACCAACCACCTTCTCTTTGAAGCGCATCTGGTAAATCAAAATGATACATAGTAACTAGCGGTTCTATTCCGTATGATAATAGTTCATTTATTAAATTGTTATAAAATTCAATTCCTTTAAGATTTACATCTCCTACTCCATTTGGTATTATTCTAGTCCATGCAATTGAAAAACGATAAGTCTTAAATCCCATTTCTGCAAATAATGCTACATCTTCTTTGTAATGGTGATAGTGGTCACTAGATACCTTAAAATCTGGTGTTCCTGGGAATGGTTCCTTTGTATCTTGAACGGATAATCCCTTTCCATCTTCATTATAAGCACCTTCTACTTGATAAGCTGATGTTGAAGCTCCCCATAAAAAATTCTTTGGGAAATCTTTTAATTTCTTATGAAACATATAAAACCCTCCATTGCACATTATCTTTTTATTATTAACATAAATTTTTTAATCATAATAAGTTGATTCCTATGAATTCAATATATCATATACTGTAACCACTTTATATATTTTTTATAATTTAGGAACACATGCTACTTTTTAGGTATTTGTTTTTTTAGAAAACAAGTTGTTTTAAAAAAACTGCTACAGGCAAAAATTCTTTTTTTACCAGTAGCAGCTTCATTAATAATATCCTTAAATTTTCTTATATATTTCTAATAATATTTTTTACATTATAGTCTTATTTGAACGCTTAGCTTACACTGTATCGTAGATTTAATTACTGTAACTTCTATTTCTTTGCTACATTAATAGCCTTTTCAACAACATTTTCTACAGTGAATCCAAATTTCTCGAATAGGATTTCTGCTT
>NZ_JAKGTE010000036.1:0-48005 GCF_022324665.1 Clostridium sp. YIM B02500
GTTATTGAATTTTATAATCTTCAGCAACGAATTAAATCATACCATCGCTATTTAATATTGTCAACATTTTTCACAAAACTTATAATTTTACAATTCAAGTATCTTATAAACTTGAGTTGTTTTTGCTTATATGTCTTAGCGACGTGTTTTATCTTAACATCTTTAATTTAACTTACTTTTTAAATTATTCCCCAATTTTATAAAATTATTTATACTTTTCGCTATCATACTTGAGTATACTAATTTTTACCTATATTGATACACTAGTCTCAGTTGTTACATGATTGAAATAGCCATACTAAACTTTATATCCTGAAAGACGTCTTCATAAATTATATAACAAATAACATTTTAGTTTATAAACAACATCGCTTGCAACTTTAAAAGCTAATATATTGAAATTTTATTTCCATAAACTATGATCTGATGGAATTAGATTCTATTACTATAACTTAAACTTGAAATTTGTTTTAACCCCGTACTGATTAATATTAATATAACAATCCATGCAATTATTGTAAGAATTCCTTGTATTATCGGAAGATTACTCGTATTACTTATTGGCATATCCCAAACCGCATGTAACGCAACAGCAATAATAAAATATTTAAGAAATTTTATATTCGTTATATATTTAAATTTTAGCCTATTATCTTCCTTTACCATAACTAAGGCAGCGCCATACATTGCTGCCCAGACAATATGACCTCCAAATGCTAAAATTCCTCTAGTATATATTATCCTCATCATTGTAGGTATTTGAAATCCATAAGCAAACGCATATCCAGCCGTTTCAAAAACTGCAAATCCTGCCCCCACTGCTGCACCTAGCAAAAGCCCATTTAAAATATATTTTTCCTTACTTCCTCTTAAAAAATACGCAACAACAATGAATTTAGCAGATTCTTCAATGATTCCTATCATTATTGATCCAATGTAATCTACATTTCTAACATACACTACTCTACTTAGAATCATTGTTATTAACAAAGAAAAAACACCTCCAAAAAAAAATATTTTTACTACATCAAATATATTAATATTTCTAGGAGCATTTACCTCCCAAAAGAAAATAAGTAATGAAAATGGAATTATCAAAGCACCTATAAATATAATTCCTGGATAAGCTAATATATTCTCGAAAATTTTTAACAGCGCTACTAATCCAGCAAAAGTTATTGCAAATAGAAAAAAAACTCTTGAAAACAGCCAAGGCTTAGGCCACTTTGAACATATCTCGCCTTCCTTAGGAGATGTTTTTGCTGTTCCGCAAATAAATGTATTTTCTCTCTCTTCTGGTGTGTGCTTTTTAAATACATTAACAACTAGATCTCTTAATCTTAATTCTACTTTCCCGCTTCCTCCCGCTATTTTGTTTAACTCGCTCAAAAAACTATCATTTCCATTATTAGTTTCTTCTTTAGCTCTTATATAATTTTCATCACTATCAAGATCTAGTCCGCATGAACTACAAGACTTTGAATTATTAGCAGTTTTTTTCTTGCAATTTGGACATTCCTTAGTGTTTTTTTCCATACATCTATCCTCCTTCAATCTGGTTCTAATTATTTTTCCCAATATTTTTTTTGTAATTCAAATTTTCTGATTACATACCCAACCTATCCCCTAATAAGTATAAAAATAATTTCTACATCCTTTAACACTTACTAAATATCATAAATTAATTAATTCATTTTTTTATGAATTAATTTATAACTCACCCATAAATTCTTTGTTACATAAAAATTTAATTATTTCTAGTATATATACTCTTCATTATTTCCTTCGCATGTAACTATTTTTTCGATAATTTCTCCCTCTACAAGATCTATATTCGTCTTTCCTATATATCCAAATTTACATTTATTAAGCTTAATAAAATCCATAGCTCTATGAAACGTCGAATGATTCATATATTGGGTATAAAAAAATATGTAATCAGCTGTATTTAAAATTCTTATATCAAAATTTTCGTTGAAACCATTTAACATTCTTATTTCTGGATATTTTATTCTAAATCGCCTTCTCCATTCCTTATCTCCGCCAATTATAATAATTTTTTTGCTGATAGTATATTTCTCTAATCTTTTGTTAGAATCCGAAATTCTGTGATTAGTATCAGAATTAAACTCATATTCTTTTAAATATTCCAAATCCAATTTTAAGATCTTTTCTTCATTTAATTTGTTCTCAAGAATTCTAATTTGATCTTCCTTCTTCTTTATTTCTAATTTATATATGCTATCTAGCTTGCTTAATTCAGACTTCAATCTCTTTTCATACATTAACTTTTCCTTGTTAAAATAATCAAGTTTATTTTTTAAGCTAATGTTCTCTTTTTTAACTTCAATCATCTGCTCCTCTAATATGCTTAATTTATAGCTACTTGACTCCTCCATATTATTAAAATATAAGTTTCTTGCCTTCTTATACTCATTAATAAGTGATTGCATAAATATTCCACTAATAATAGAAAATAAAATTATGTCTGAGTCTTCATTTTTCACTATCCTCACATAAGGCAGTATAATTTTCTCAATACAAATAAATTGCGAGTCTTCAAACATACTCTCTATATTAATCCCATTCATTATAAACAAATCCTCTAAAATTTCGCCTAACTTTCTAACATCTTCATTATTATGTCTCAAGATATCTTTAAAATTATATATCTTCCCAAACTTTTGCTTTATTAGCAACTTAACTTCCTTTATTTTATTCTTATAATTTTCAATCTCCATTTCAATATTTCGATTTATAAAATTTTTAGATTCAAACTCCTCAATATCGTTTAGAATAGAAATTATGAACCCTTGATCTACTATTTCTGGTGAAATATAAATAGCAAAATATAGATATACTGCCGCATCAAATTTTGCTTCTATATTTCTAGTTATTAAATCCATTTTCATGTACCTATTTTTCAATATTTTCTTATCATGCTTCTTTACAGCATTATATATAATTGGATAATACTTTCTAAGAACTTTAATAATTTTGCTTCTTAGCATACTATCCGTTTCCCCTTCTATAAGTACCCCAACAATCCTACGTGAATATATTTCTTGTTCAATATTTGCTTGCTTTATAGTAGTATAATTTATACAAGTGTCATTTATAGCCGCATTATAATATTTCAGTCTATCCTCATAATATATTTTATCAATATCTTTTTTCATTTCTTTGCTTCTCGTTAGGCTTATACTTATATTAGCAAATATATAATTTCTTATAATGTTACTATCAATATTTAAATGTTCAGAAATAATTTTTGAAAAAGAACTTACATTTATTTTTCTATTATTACGCACTTCAATATCCACTATTTTTTCCTCCTTGCATTTAATACTGAATCTAGAATCTAAATTCTAATACCCATCATAATTATTTATTACAACAATATAATCACTTTCTCCAATCTTTGAAAACTGAAAATTAAGATTCAATTTTGTTAAATCTTCCTCTAACCAATTTGGAATATGACTGCAGGCTATTATTAGCTCATTAAAAATTTTTCTATTTAGAAATGGCTTCAAAGCTTGCTTAGACGTAATACCTATATTATCCTTCTGCAAATTCTTAAGATTTAATATATAACGCCCACATTCCCCATTACCTAATGAGATAATAAATTGCCTATTATTACTTATATCTGAATGATTTATAAATTTACTTACTTTCTCCGCCTCTTTTTCTTGTTCTAATATATACTCCAAAAAACATATTGGATTTCCATCCATATTCCACAAACTCAACCCCATTTTATCTAATGTAGTATGCACAAAATCCGAAAAATTCTTAGCAACGAAAACTTTGCATTTTCCTAGTTCCTGCGCAATATTTAAAACTTCTAAATAAATTTCTTTACTATCCTTTGTATAACAAAATTCAAATACTAATTTTTTAACCACTCTCCATTCATTTCCCTGCTTTGAAAAAACCTTAATAAATTTGGTTTTCTCATATTCAGTAACCTCTCCAAAATCATTTACACAAACTGCTATTTCATTAACCATAAATACCTCCATATTTATAACTTGATTTCTGTAAATTCTTTTGTAATAAATTTTATTTTTAGTTACAAAAGAATTTGATCTTTTTAATTAACAGAAAGAACAAAATCGCAGGCGACTGTGGAGCCTGAGATTTTTTCACGTATCTGCCTTTTCGAACGCATGTGAGAAAAATTTGGCAGGCGAATAAGATTTCTTTTTTATTCTTTTTAAAATACAAGAACTAATCAATCAACTTTTTTTAAGTTATCCACAAATTTTATTGGAATATAATTTTCTCAAAGAATAAAAAAAGTCTAATTCATATACTTTTTTAGTATAAAAATTAGACTTCATAGCCATTTTGAAAGAATTAATTTATCTTTATTTTTTACAGCTTTGATTTAGATAGCTGTTTAATAACATTATTATATATTTTAAAATTACATTTTTCAATAAGCCTTTGCTATTATTTAATCTAGTAAAAATAGACCTTTTATATTTTAAGGATTTAAACTATACATAACTCAATTCAACATATTTTGAATATAAGCTTCCTGGAATTATTTCTTTATATATATCCTTTAATCCTGAATAAATTGCCAAATCATCAAGATCTACATTACATAAACACATAATGCAATAATCTATATCAAATAATTTACAATAAATATCTGTCATTCTCATCCCGTTTTTTTTATAAAAGTCAATTCTTCTTTTTCTAATAATTTTCTCGCTTTCATTAGGTCCGCATTCTACTCTCTCTACTTCTACTATAATTCCATCATAATTTCTAAAATGCTCCTGTAGTATATTTAAAAATTCACTTCCAATTCCTTCATCTCTATGTTCTTTACATACCGCATAGTAATCAATTAACAAATATGATTTTGATGAAGCTAAAAGTGCGTATGCTAGAAGTTCATTATTATTATACAAACCTATACATATGTAATTTTTTCTTTTATTAAGTTT
Source organism: Clostridium sp. YIM B02500 (assembly GCF_022324665.1). Lineage (NCBI taxonomy): Bacteria > Bacillati > Bacillota > Clostridia > Eubacteriales > Clostridiaceae > Clostridium > Clostridium sp. YIM B02500. Next base: position 4,968 of record NZ_JAKGTE010000036.1, read on the forward strand.
CTGTATTACATCAAGAGGCTTTAATTCCCCATACGGAAAATCTTTTATCATATGTTCATTATAGATAATTTCAATATCTTCATTATTTAGTTCTTTTAGATTCATTTTCGTTCATCCTATCATTATCTTATTTTCTCAAAACTATTTCTCTAATTATAACATATTTTTTCTATTCTCAAATTCTTACTATTCAAAAAAATAATTACAATATGAACCACTTGTGGTAATATATAATTATTTCAAAAAGGATGGTGTTATTATGAAAACTGGAATTGAATTGATAAAAGATATTGATGAATGTATTTTAGAAAAGGGAGATGTTGCGTTCTGGTGGCTTGGACAGTTGGGATATGCTATTAAGATAGCTGAAACTACTATCTATTTAGATGCATTTCTATCTGATTGGCCTAATAGAAATATTCCTCCACTATTAAAGCCAGAGGAAATTGTAAATGCAGATTTTATAATTGGCACTCATGATCATTCTGACCATATTGATCGAGATGTATGGCACCAATTATCTATTAGTTCGCCCAACGCAAAATTTGTAGTTCCAAAGCTTCTTATCACTGAGCTTTCAGATGACTTAAAAATACCTAAAAATAGATTTATAGGTCTGGATGATGGATTATCCTTTTCAGAAAAAGATTTAAAAATATCCGCAATTCCTTCAGCTCATGAGTTCTTAGATCAAGATTCGTCTGGGCATTATCCATACTTAGGTTATATAATTGAGGGAAATGGATGTACTGTATACCATTCTGGTGATACCTGTATGTATGATGGTATCTTCTCAAAATTAAGGCAGTGGGATAACTTTGACATTATGTTTCTTCCTATCAATGGGCGAGATGCTAAAAGATATAGGGAAAATTTAATAGGAAATATAACTTATCAAGAAGCAGTTGATTTAGCTGGAACTATTAAGCCTAATTTGGTCGTTCCAGGGCACTATGAAATGTTTGATGATAATAGCGAAAATCCTATATTGTTCTATGATTATCTTAATGCAAAATATCCTGGAATTAAATGCTGGATTGGAGACCATGGTGAGATGGTTAAAATAAGTAAAGCAAATAGATGAGCAAATAGCCTCACTAATTTTCTAAATAGCGATAAACAATTAGTATATATCCCAACAATTATTATTAATTAATTGCTGGGATATAATTTTTTGTCATATAAAACCTAGTGAATCTATTGTAAATTCAAAAATATCCTTATTACTTCATACTTAATCTTAAACAATAATATTAACAGGTTCGTTCTTAATAAAAGCTTCTATATTATTTGCTAATAAATTTATAAGCCTTTGCCTAGACTCAAAACATTTCCAACCTATATGTGGAGTAAGAATGACATTTTCCATGTTAAAAAGTGGATTATTTAATTCTGGAGGTTCTGGATCTTGAACGTCAAGTGCTGCACCTGCAATCTTTTTATTATTCAAAGCTTCAATTAAATCAGTTTCCTTTATAATGGCTCCTCTAGATGTATTTATAACAAATGATGACGGTTTCATAAGATCTAATCTAGACTTATCAATAAGATACCTTGTTTCTGTTGTAAGCGGACAATGTATTGTAACAAAATCACTTTCTTTTAAAAGTTCTTCAAGACTGACAAATTTGATATTTGAATCTCCTAAATCTTTATAGCTTCTACTGTATACAAGTATTTTCATCCCCAATGCTTTAGCCACATTCATGACTTGTATTCCTATAGATCCAGCACCTATAATTCCAAGTGTTTTATTTTGTATTTCTATATGAGGAACCTTAAGATATTTAGTAAAATTACTGTAATTTTTATTTTCAATCATTCTTTGCTGCTGCGCTAATGATGAACTTAAATTTAGAATAAATGTAATTACTAGTTGTGCAACCGCTTCGCTGCTGTATCCTGGTACATTGCATACAGATATACCTTTTTCTCTTGCTGCTATAATGTCAATATTATTATATCCAGTACCAGCCTCACAAATTAATTTAACACTGGATGGAAACTTTTCTATTAACTCCTTGTTAATTGTAAGTTCCTTTGTAATTACAATATTTTGTTCTTTTACCCGTTCTAAGATTTCATCATTGCTGCTATCTTCATATTTAGTCACTTTACCTAAATTATCTAGCGATGAAAAATCAAGTTGTCCATCAAAGTTTATTCTGCTTGCATTAAGAAACACAATTTTATTCATTTTATCCTCCTACTTCTCTTTTTCACTTTTTATAGCGTGAAAGTATTAAGTAATATTACTCTACAATATTATAACATTTTAAATGTTAACTTTATCCTATTAATTAAAATTTAATAATATTTCATCTCTCTTAAAAAATAGATGTTTTTTCTGCGTTTTTTATTTCAAGAATTAACATAAATATTTCGATAAATCTATTCATTCTAAATTTTTATTAGCTAAGAACTTTTAATAATAAAAAACATATTCATAGGGAAATATATTTTTGGAGGTGATCATTATGCAAATAAAAGATGTAATGTCAAAAGATATAGTGAGTTTAAATTCAGAAGATTCTATTGAAAGAGCTGCTCAAATGATGAGACAATTTGACGTGGGCGCAATACCTGTTTGTGATAACTCAAACAAATTAGTTGGAATGATTACAGATAGAGATATTGCTTTGGATTGTGTAGCATCAGGTGCAAGTGCAGGCCAACAAAAGATATGTGATTATATGACTTCAAATCCTGTTACAGGAAGTCCTGATATGGATGTTCATGATGCAGTAAGACTAATGAGCAGACATCAAATAAGAAGATTACCTATTGTAGAAAATAACAGTGTTATCGGTATCGTTTCTCTTGGTGATATTTCACAAGAACCAAATCTACAGGATAATGCTGAGGTTGCTCTTAAAAATATTTCAGAACCTGGAACAAACAATCATATATAAATGTTATATCAGTAAAAAATAGTACAATTATACTTTTTTTAATTGTAAATATAAAAACAATTTCATGATGTTTATGCCATGAAATTGTTTTTATTTAATGTTATAAAAATTAATTATTATCAATATCTAATATTGTCTTCAACAAAACATTTGCACCCTTTAAACAGTTTTCAAGTGGTGTAAATTCTTTTTCGCAATGACTGTGCCCCTTTTCACTTGGAACAAAGATCATTGTAGTTGGAATGATATCTGTAATAAATTGTGCATCATGTCCCGGACCACTATACATTCTTTTTGTTGAATATCCAAATTCTTTTGCATTTTTTTCAACATAATCTACAAAGTCAGAATAAAAATGAACTGTATTTCTTGACCAAGCTTTTTCATAACTTGTTTCACATTTTTCAACAACTTTAGGAATAGCCTTAATTATTTCAAGAACTTGATTAATTACTTCTGGATCTTGATGCCTTGCATCCAAAGTGAATTTAACATAATCAGGAATTACTGTATGGATATTTGGATGAGCTGAAATCTTTCCTGTTGTATATACTAGCTTACTATCAAGCTTGTCTAGTTCATCATGAAGATATTGAATAGTTTTTACAGCCGCATATAGAGCATCTTTTCTATATTTCATTGGAGTTGTTCCAGCATGATCTGCTTGACCTTTAAATGTAAATTCATAATTTATCATTCCACAAACACCTTCAACTACCCCTATATCAATTTTTTCATCTTCTAAAACAGGTCCTTGTTCAACATGTAATTCAACTAGTGCCCTGTATTTTTCTGGATTCATTCGATTTTCTATTTTTCCCATATATCCACTAGCTTCTAATGCTTCCTTAAATGTAACTCCTTCAGTATCCTTAGATGCTAACATAACATCTTTATCAAATTTTCCTGTAATAACACCTGATGACATCATTGCTGGTTCAAAGCGTGCCCCTTCTTCATTAGTCCATATAACAACTGTGATTGGATGTTTATGAGCTATTTTTTCAGTTACTATAGTTTCTGCAACTTCTAATCCAGTAAGAACTCCCAAAATACCATCATAATTACCACCTTGTTTAACTGAATCAGCATGAGATCCCATCATAATAGCAGGTAACTTTTCCTCTCCAGGAATGGTTGCGTATATGTTCGCCATATCGTCGGTTTTTATTTCCATACCAAGTGCTTTACATCTTTTGCAAAATTCTTCTCTTGCTTCTAAAGCAGCAGGTGATAAAGACAACCTTGTGATTCCTCCTTTACCTGTATCTCCGAATTTACTAAATGTTGTGATTTTGTCTTGAAGCCTTTCTTTATTACAAGTTAACATATGAATATCCCCCTTTAAATTTAGTATAGTAATTATTTTTTCACTCTCTTTCCTGGTTCTACTGCTCTTACAGGACATACAGTACTGCATAATTGACAGCCTACACATTTATCTACTAACAAGATTGGCATTCTTGTATTTATGTCCACCTTAATTGCTTGATGCCCACCATCATAACATGATAAGTAACATCGTCCACATCCTATGCACTTTTGCCTATCAAACCTTGGATAACAAATACTGTCTCTATCAAGTTTATCTGTTGGCACAATATTAGGTAAAGCACTACCAACAATTTCAGATATATTTTTATAGCCTTGTGAACTTAAGTACAATTTCATCCCATTAATTAAATCATCGATAATTCTATAGCCATATTGCATTACAGACGTTGTTATTTGCAAATTTTCACATCCTAAGGCCATAAATTCAGCTGCATCTTTCCATGTTTCTATACCGCCCATCCCACTTATTGGCGCATCTTTTAGTTCTTCACAAGCTTTCATATCATGAATAAAGCGTAAAGCAATTGGTTTTACTGCTTTTCCTGAGTATCCTCCTACACTAGTCTTACCTTCAACATTAGGTTCCGATTCAAAGTTTTCTAGGTTTAGATTCATAATACTCTTAATTGTATTAATTGCTGCAATACCTGTTGCTCCTGCCTCCATTGCAGCCATTGCTGGTATTTCCATATTTCCAATATTAGGTGTCATCTTTGCAAGTATAGGTAAATTTGTTCCCTTTCTAGTAGCTTTAGTATATAGTGCTACCAAATCTGGATTTTGTCCAACATCTGAACCTACGCCTTTACTTGTCATATGCGGGCATGAGAAATTACATTCAATAATGTCTGCTCCTGCCTCTGTCATTAGCTTGGCCAATTTAGTCCATTCTTCTTCGTTTTGCCCCATGATTGATGCAACAATAATTTTGCTTGGATAGTCTTTTTTCAATCTTTTTAAAAATCCTATATTCTCTTCCAATGTGTGATCCGAAATCTGCTCTATATTTTTAAAACCAACAAATGGAACACTTTCTTTACTTAAAGCAGTAAACCTTGGTGAAACCTCCTTTGGTACAAACATGCCAATAGTCTTAAATGCTACCCCTGCCCAGCCCATTTCAAATGCTTTAGCTACCATTTCGTAATTACTTCCAACTACTGATGATGAAAGGAAAAATGGATTTTCACACTTCACCCCACAGAAGTCTATTTCTAAATCAACTTCATTTTCTTTAACTCTAGATTCAGTTGATATTGCTTTCATAACTTTGTCAATTGGTACTGATTCATTAATTTTTCCTTTTAAGCAAGCCTCCTTACATGGCTTTTCTTCACATGTGTCACAAGGAAGTAGATTGGGCAGTTTATTTACTGCCCCAGCCTTATTTTCAAACCTTAAAGAACGGATAATAGTATCCACTTCAAGGGAGTGGGGACAAGCTTTGCGACAAGGTGCTTCATCACACAACAAACACCCTGACACATATTCATTTGTTGAAATATCTTTATAAAATAAACTACTCATTTCCATTCCTCCTAAATTATCGCTTATCTGATGTTTAGCCACTATAACTCTCATTATTCTTAATCTGTAGATAACAGTATCATAATCCTAGATAACTTGAACTACAGTCCAAGCACTAAATATCACCTAAGCCAAGTTCCTATTTACTTTCTTCCTACTCGTTTCACAAATTGTCCAAATCCTGCTTTTCCAACGAATTCACCATTATCATAAACTAAATTCCCACGCACATAGGTTTGAACTGGATATCCATGAAGAGTTTTGCCTTCCCAAATTGTATGATCATAATCTGAATGCATATTCTCTACCGAAATTGTGAAGTCTTTATTTGGATCATAAATTACAATGTCTGCATCTTTTCCAACTGTTAGAGAACCTTTTTCTGTACATCCAAATATTTTAGCTGGATTAAATGAACATAATTCTACAGCTCTATTAAAAGTTATTTTTCCTTCATTTGCTGCTGAAAGCATATATGGATATAAATTTTCTACGCCTGCACACCCATTTGGAATCTTCGTAAAATCATCTTTCCCCCAGTCCTTTTCATGGCTTTGGAATGGGCAGTGGTCTGTAGCTACAGTATCAATATCTCCCGATTTAATAGCTTTCCAAAGTGCATCTTGACTTTCTTGCCCTTTCATTGGTGGTGAACATACAAAATTTCTGCCATCTTCTCTTTTATAAACATCGCACGTAAATTCCAAATATTGTGGACATGTTTCAACATATATATCATGACCTTCTCTTTTGGCTTCAATAGCTGCTTCTAATCCTTCCTTATCTGCCATATGAACTAAATATAGTGGCGCTCCTATAGATTTAGCTAAATGAACTGCTCTTTTATCTGCCTCAGCTTCAACAAATTCTGGTCTGCTTAAGTAGTGATACCATGCTGAAGTTTTTCCTTCTTTTAAGAAGTTTTCAATATTTAAATCAATCAAATCTGGATTTTCAGCATGGATGTTTGTCATGGCCCCAGTTTCTTTAGCCTTTAACATTATTTTCACTAAAGTCGCATCATCTACCATCATGCCTTCTTTTTTATAAACTAAGAAACATTTAAAACTAGGTACTCCATATTCAACTGCATCTTCAAATTCATCTAAGATAGTTCCTTCATTTAAATCAGTTATGATACAATGAAATGCATAATCTACGCACGCCTCTGGATCACACATTTCTTTTCTTGTTTCAATAGTTTCAATTATTCCGTTGCCTTTTCTTTGCATTGGATAATCAAATACTGTTGTAACACCTCCGCAAGCAGCTGCCCGTGTTCCGGCAAGATAGCTATCAGCTGAAACAGTCCCTCCAAACGGCATAGCTAAATGAGTATGTGCGTCTATGGCCCCTGGTAATATTAACTTACCTTTAGCATCTACAACACTTGCACCTTCTTCTGAAAAACCTGTTCCAATCGCTACAATCTTTCCATCTTTTACAGCAAGGTCAGCTGCATAAGATTCTAATGGTGTTACAATAGTTCCATTCTTAATAATTAAATCCATAAGTATTCTCCTCCCATTTATATATATCCTTAATATCTAAATAACTAATTTAGTTAATAATTTTCTCTTTCATACTTCTGCTTTTTGTTGTACTTTTGACTTAAGCCTATTAATGTATTTGGATTTTTAACAAATTATTTCTTTTGTGATAAATTACTTTCTTAAATAAAATTTTTGTTATATAAATTTTAAGATGATTCTGTGTGGATTTAACCACACATGAATCAATTTTTATCATATTATTTTGTTGCTTCTTCCCAATACTTTGAAGTGAATGTTGTATCGTCTACCACTGGAGTTTTAGCTAAATCTTTATTATAAAGTTTTAAGAAATCCCCTGTTTGCTTAATTGCATTCATATCTATTTGTCCAATTTTTGAAGTATCAAATCCTTGAGGTGCTACAAGTTTAGCAACTTCTTTCGCCATATAAACTTGGTGATCTAATGAAACTGATTTATCTACATCATAAACTGTTTTTCCTGCTGCTTCTGGATCTTGGACTGCATCTTTCCACCCCTTTATAGATGCCTTTAAGAAACGAACTAATAAATCTTTATTCTTACCTGCCCATTCAGAGTTTACAAATAAACAATCTTCCATCATTGCAACACTTTCATTGTTCATATCAATTACATTTAAATCCTCTTTCTTCATGCCGCCTTCAAGTAATAAACCAAATTCGTTATAAGTCATCGCTGATGCTGCATCAACTGATCCTTCTTTTAATTGATCCATTGTAAAGTCTTGTTGTACAAGTTTTAGGTCTTTTTCTTTATCTAAATTGTATTTTGAAAGTAGTGCAAGAAGTTCATATTCATTGCCACCAAACCAGTTACCTACTTTCTTACCAGCTAAATCTTTTGGCGAATTAATACCTTTTTCTTTTTTAGATACTAATAACATACCTGATTTTTGAAATACTTGAGCGATTTCTTGTAAATCATACCCTTGAGCTTGGTAAGTCATTAAACTTGAAACCCAAGTTACCCCTATATTGGCTACACCATTATAAACATTTTGTTCTGGAATAATGTCACTTCCTCCTGGAAGAATTTGAATATCTATTCCTTCATCTTTATAGTACCCTTTTGCTGCTGCTACGTAATATCCCATAAATTGTGATTGCGGAAGCCATTTTAATTGAAGTGTTACTTTTTCTAACTCCCCATCCTTCTTTGTAGTATCCTCTGATTTAGTTGCATCTTTCGCTGTTGTTTCTGATGTTTTTGATCCACATCCTATAAGCATCGTCCCCATCATTAATACAGCTAACCCTAAAGCTAATAACTTCTTTTTCATAATAAATTCCTCCTTATTAAATAAATATTATTTATCTTATACATGCCATCTGTGTGTTCTCTTGAAGTTCTAAGAGATATCGGTGACTTTCAACTTTGCTTATAAAGCAAATAGTATATTAGGTTGAACTAAACTTTTCTATTTTAAAGTTGGTATTATCTTTGTGACACATGCCATTTTATGGTTCTACGTTCTATTAATAAAATAATTAAGTATAAAACAATCCCAACTAATGCTGCCATTACTATATAGGACCAACCCATGGCCATCATTCCTTTTCTTAAATTATCTTTAATTCCAAAACCAATACCTGAAGTTGATGCTGCAAAGTATTCACTTATCATAGCCGCCATTATTGCTGCTGCCACATTAATTTTTAATGCAGTTAAAACACTCGGAAGACAATTAGGTAAACGAAGCTTGAAAAATATAATTTTTTCTGGTGCTGCATATGACTCTAATAAATCTTTTGCAAATGGTTTTAAATCATTTAATCCCCTATAGGAGTTAATTGCCATAGCTGCCATACATACAACCGTTACAACACCAACTTTTTGTGCAAAACCACTTGTAAACCAACGATTCATAATGGGCGATAATGCAACTATTGGAATTGCATTAAATGCTGCTATTACACTAAGTCCTGTATATCCCCACTTTGGAAACTGCGTAGCTATCACTGCGACAATAAATCCAATTATGCATCCTAAAGCAAGTCCTACCAATGCCCCTGAAACTGTAATCATCGTGTCAGTTAGAGCTTTAGAAAAATTGTCACTTAAAGTTTTAATAATTTGTGATGGTACTGGTAATTGAAAGGGCTTAAAACCTAATGCATCATGAATGATACCAACTTGCCATGCGATTATTATTAATATCCCAAAACCTAAAGGCCATAAAACATTTTTAATTTTTTCATTCATAAAATTACCTCCCTATGTAGTCTGCTTTCTCCAAGGCATACAAATTTTTTCGAATAGTATTACTATAAAATAACTCAAAATCCCCATTAAAGCGCTGGTAACTACTGATCCCCAGAATACATCTTTTGTTCCTGAGTATAACGAGTATAAAAGTTTCACTCCAATTCCGCCGCTTGAACCTAACATGTCAACTAATATAGATGCTGTTATTGACATTGGTGCCGCTATTTTTAAACCAGCAAATAAATATGGCATTGAATATGGAATCATAAGCTTATAATATATGCTTTTCTTTTTTGCAGCATATGAGTATAGCAATTCTTTTTTATCGCTTTCTACACTATTTAATCCGCTAAGCATATTTACTGAAACTGGGAAAAATGTGATATATGCTGCAATTACTATCCTAGAAGTATTCATATCCCTGACTAAAGTAAAGATTATAGGAGCTAACCCTAAAACAGGTATCATTTGTGATATTATTAAATAAGGTAATGATATTTTTTCTGCTATTTTCGATAAACTCATAATTATTGCTAAAACAAATCCTATTGCAGCTCCAAGTGCAAAACCAAATACAGCTCTTGAAAAAGTAAGTCCAGCCGCGCTCATTAAATCAGTGAAATTTTCTGCTATTGATATGATGACACTATGTGGATAAGGAAGTTTTGCTCCAGCCATTGGATCATGCATCACTTGTTCTAGAAAGAAAGCTACTAATTCCCAAGCTATAAAAATTCCTATAGCCCAAACTAGATTAACTTTATATTTCTCTTTCCTGCTAATCATAATCATACCCCCTCAAAGCTATTTCTTATTTTGGTTATATAATCATAAAATTGTTTTGACTGTTTTGACTCCATATTTCTTGGTCTTGGTATGTCAATATCAATCACAGCAGAAACACGTCCTGGATGTGGAGATAAAACCACAACTTTATCCGATAAAAATACTGCTTCTGAAATATTATGGGTTACAAAAACTACTGTCTTTTTGGTCTTTGTCCATATTTCTAAAAGATCTTCATGAAGCTTTTCACGTGTAAATTCATCTAAAGCTGAGAATGGTTCATCCATAAGAAGTATTTCCGGATTAATGGCTAATGCTCTTGCTATACCAACCCTTTGCTGCATCCCTCCACTTAATTCATAAGGATAATGCGTACCAAAGTTAGTAAGTCCAACTAGATCAAGCATTTCCGTAACTCTTGAAGTACGATCCCGCTTCTTCATTCCTAGAAGCTCCATTGGCATACAAACATTTCTTCTTACTGTTCTCCAATCGTATAGAACTGGATTCTGAAATACTATGCCATATTTCTTTTGAAGTCTTATTTCTCTTGGGCTTTGTCCTCGTACTATCACTTTTCCCGAAGAAGGTTGCAATAGATCAGCTATAATACGAAGTAATGTTGTCTTTCCACAACCAGAAGGACCTAGTAATGAAATAAATTCTCCTTCTTTGATTTCTAAATTAACATTCTTAAGCGCTGTTACTGGTTCTCCACCATTCTTATCTTGGTAAACCATACTTAAATCTTCAATTTTAATTTCTACTTTTTCTTCTTTCTTTCTAAAAGCATTTCTGCTTTCAAATTCTGTATCTATTTCATTTAACATACTCATTGATTTACGCCTCCTTTTAAACAAAAAACGGTACAAAACTATTTGTTTTGCACCGTTGCAATCACTTCATATTCACCATAACTTACTGTATATAATTAATAAGTCTTCCTTTTTAACTTCTTTTATAGTATTTGATGGACTTCCACTGTTCATAGCATCTTGCGCCATCTTATCTACGACTTTATTGAATTCTTCTTTATTAATTCCATACTCTTTTAAAGTTGGTATTTCACATATGTTACATAACTCTGTTAATTTTTCTAGAAAAGCTTCTGCTGCTTCCTTATCACTTTTCTTATCATTTGTTGCATTAATTGCTCTACCTATTGCACCAAAACGTTCATAGCTTCCATCTAAAACATAAGATAAGCATTCCTTTATAAGCATAGCATTTGAAATTCCGTGAGCAACATGAAAATTAGCTCCAATTGGTCTGCTCATGCCATGTACCAAGGTAACTGAAGAATTATTTATACATACGCCAGCTTCATATGCAGCAATAGCCATTTCTTCTCTAGCCTTTTTATTTTCACCATCTTTATAAACCAATGGCAAAAACTCAAAAATTCTTTTGATTGCAGATAATGCAAAGGTATCTGTTAAGGAATTTGCTTTTCTTGATGTATAAGCTTCTACCGCATGAGTTAGGGCATCCATTCCTGTTGCCGCTGTTACGCTTTTAGGTGATGTCATTGATAATTTGGAATCAATCACTGCCAAATCAGGTAGTAATGCTTCTCCCTTTAGAAGCATTTTTATATTCCTCTTTGAATCTGTAATAACCGTAAATTTGGTAGCTTCTGAACCTGTCCCTGCTGTAGTTGGAATCAAAACCAATGGTGGAAAATCTCCTTCAATTGTTTTTCCCATGTAATCAGATATTGAACCTTCTAATTTTGTCATAGCAGCAATTGCTTTACCGCTATCTAATGGACTCCCTCCTCCGATGGCAATACAGAAATCACATTCAGCATTTTTATAAACTTTTACGCCACTTTCAATCATTATATCAGTAGGCTCTCCAATGATATCATTGAAAATTTCATATCCAATTCCCCAATTATTTAAACAGTCTGTCAAAACTTTAACTGTTCCAATTCTAGTTACATTTTTTCCAGATACAATAAATGCTTTTTTTCCAAAGGATTTTATCAAATTTTCACTTGATTCTAATGCATTATCTCCAATAATCGTACGTCCTGGTAAACTAAATTCATATGCCATTTTCTCACCTCATCTAGATAAATTGTTTGTCTACAATTCCAAGTACTTCGTCTAATTTAGCTAGTTCCTCTTCTAACTGCTCCTTTGTAATTATTAATGGAGGAGCAACAAGTATCATGTTCTCATGAGTATATGTCATAAACTTTCTTTCCTTTAATAATCCTAGAATTTTCCCCATAACTCCTTCCGGATCCTTTCCATATGGTACTAGGGGTTCCTTGCTTCCTTTATCCTTTACTAATTCTACTGCTGAAAATAATCCAATATATCTCACATCCCCAACTGATGGGTGAGAAGCTTTCATCTCTTCTAGTTTTTCACCAAGTACACTACCTACTTCGTTAACATTTTTTAGTATACCTGCTTCTTCATAATAGTTTATACACGCTACACCTGCTGCACAAGCTAGGGGATGTCCACTATAAGTTAGTCCGCAAGATAATAAATTATCATCAAAGTAAGCTGCTATTTCTTTACTTACTACAACTCCACCAAGTTGAACATATCCACAAGTAACACCTTTTGCAAAAGTTACTATATCTGGTTTTACATCAAAATTCTCAAATCCAAACATTCTACCTGTTCTGCCCCAGCCTGTCATAACTTCATCACAAATCATTAAGATTTTAAATTCATCACATAAAGCTCTAACTCCTGGAAGATATCCTCTTGGCGGAATGATAACTCCATTTGAACCTGTTATAGTCTCTAAAACTATTGCAGCCACACTATCAGGTCCTTCATAAATTATTTGTTCTCTCAGCTTGGCCAAGTAATATTTTGTTGCAGCTTCTTCTGATTCGAATTCTATTGGTTCTCTATAAATATATGGATCAAAGAATTTTACGAATCCTGGAATACCAGGTTCTAATTGATATCTTCTAGGTTCACCTGTTAAATTACCAGCACCAAACGAAGATCCGTGATAACTTCTATAACGGCTGAACACCTTTGTCTTACCTGTGAACATTCTTGCTATCTTTACAGCATTCTCATTTGATTCTGCACCTGCATTTGTGAAAAATACCTTTCCCATATTATCAGGCATTAATTCAATGATCTTCTTTGCAAGCTTGGCTCTAGATTCGGCTCCATAAGATGGCCCTACAAAACAATATTTGTCTACTTGTTCTTTTATTGCATCTCCAATCGCTTTATTTCCAAAACCTAAATTCATATTAACAAGTTGTGACGACATATCTGAATATCTATTTCCATCATAATCCCAAAAGTAAATACCATCAGCTTTTTCAACTGAAATTGGATTTAAATTTCTTTGTTTGCTCCACGATTGTAAATTATATTCTTTTAAAGTACTCCTAATTTCTTCACCATTCATCTTTATACACTCCCCTATATACATTTAATATTTTCCTCAAATAAAAAACGGAACTTATTCAAGTGAACAAGCTCCGTTGCTGTTATCTCTATTAAATTCGTTTTTTCTTTAAGTTGTTTTTATTATATACTAGTAAAACTGTTATATCAATGAATAAGTGACTAAGTTTATTTGTGCAACTGCACATTTAAGCACATGAATATAAATAACAAGTCCCAAGTTGCCCTACATAACATCCTTCACAAAAAAACCTAAATAAAATCGTAGTTTTTCTTCTAAATTTGATGGATTATATCCAGTAATCTTTTCAATCTTTTTAAGCTGATTATTTACTGTATTCCTATGAATATATTGTTTCTCAGCAACAAGGCTTTGACTACCGTTGTTCTGTAAAAACATATATAAGAAGCTCATTAAATCAGTGTTATTTTCCTTATCATATTTTTCTAGCTTACCTAGAGTATCCTTGTAATATTCTTTAAGCACTTCTTTATCCTTAGCATTTAAAAGCAATTTATGAATATCTAATTTATCATAAAACACCATTTCTTTGCCTTGTTTTTGGGCCATCGTCATTGCTGTGAAAGCATTATTAAAATTCTCTGCCTGCATTTTAATACCTGCTTTATTTTCACTTATTCCCATACGAACCTTCCATGAAGATTCATTCCAATTCTTAAAAAAAGTATCAACAAAATTAGTGACATCGTAATTTCCATAATTCACAAGAGCCAGTACCCAAGAATCTTTATATGAAAATGAAATATATAATTCATGAATACTTCTAGCTAATCTTTCTGAATACATTTTAATTTTATTCATATCAAATTCTAATTGATTGTCTTCTTTATGTTCAAAGGACATGACTATAAAGCAAAAATGACTGTCTCTCAAATATCCATATCTCTCCATCTGTAAAATTAATGTTTCTATATCACCTGTTTTAAATATAATATTCTTAATCGTACTTGCTATACTTATTTCTACTTGCTCACTTTGCATTATTCGATAGCATATATTCCGTGTTAAATCTACCATTCTTGTTTCCCATGGAATAGTATAAAGAGGCATTTTTACTTGGTTACAATACTCTATAACATCGTTAGGTATTGACTTGGTGTATGGCCCAATATTTACAACAAAAGCGCTTGCCCGAGCAGCATATAGCTTTTTTGTATATTCTAACAACCATCCATCACCATCATTTAGAATGCCTGAGGTAAGAACAACTTCATTTCCATGAAGAAATTCACTCACCTCATCATTTTCAATAATATGTACCCATTCCACTAGATTATTAAGACCTTTCTGTCCTGCTAGTAGTTTCATTTGATACAAAACAGCCCCATTTCCAAATAATTTCCCTACAGTAATTGACATATTATCACCCCAATTTTATATAAAACTATAAGAGTTTTATGCCCATTATATCATAATTTTATTTTAATTAAATTTTATTAAATAATACAAAAACTTATTTATATTATTTATTTATAAACAGAAACTTAATAAAGTTAAGTTGGTTTTACAATTAGTACTATTTACTATAAAATGATTCGGATGTATTCTGCATAAAAAAATTCTAGCCATATTACTTAAAGCAATAAATAAAGAGGCACTTTGATAAAAATCAAAATACCTCCTTATTTTATTGCTTTACTTATTATTAATTGACTTTAAATATTCTTTAACACTTGGCGATATTCCTATAATATATACGCTAAAGATATACACTATCATTAAAATAGTAATCATTATATTAGGCGAAATCATAATTGCTGCAACTGCCGCTAGAATGACAATTATAAGCAAAATTATCATTATAATCTTAGCCCATGCTTTTCCTTTAAATACAAAATATAAGAGAATAGCTTCTACTACAGTCCTAGTTAGTCCTGAAATTATTCCGATGTTTCCTTGCATAAAATAGCTAAATGCAGTTGTAACTATACTTACAGCTAATATTGCTATTACCATGGATAAAAATAGCTTTTTTCCTTTTTCTACACTTTTCATAATATCCTCCATAACAATGTATTAAACCAATTAGATATAACGTTTTAATTAAATAAGTTATCTCTCTTTATTTAGGACGTAATTATCATTAATAATTCCTTATTTATTTTTACTTAATATTGCGTTATTATTCCTTAAAAATAAATCTTTATGTACATTACCATATTTTATATTTATTATAACATGAATTCATAGAATTTATATTCTTATTTTCATTCATAATTATTGGGAAGCTAATAAAAGCTCCCCAAATTTAATATTTTTAATTATAGAAACTTAGTTTTTACATTGCTTTGAAAATACATTTGTTAGATTTAGTTTTTTAACTCTTGATCTTATTTCATCATTATCTATGCTATACAATCCTAAATCTTTCATCCTTTCAAAATATTCTGCTCCTGAAAATGTATATCTTTCACTCATTTTTCCTTCCTTAACTTTGTCATTTGCATATGCAATAATATCACCTGTAGCAAGCTCTCTTGGCAATTCTAATAAAGGCTTTTTCTCCAAATATTGAACTGCATTATAACCTGCTAAAGCCCCTGTAGTCATAGCCTCAGTATGACCTACAAAGAATCCACTTTTTTCACCTCCACAAAATAAATTTTCAACGCCATTTACTTGCATTGAATTATTTCTAGGCGCAGCACATAAATATCTAATTGAATTACCATTACCTCCAACTAGTGGATCTATATAAACTACATTTTCCAATCCTTTTATTTTCCTTAATTTATCTAGTGGATAGTGAGATGTCATAAGCTTTACGCGTCCTGTATCTAATAATATAATATTCTCTGCAAATTCTAAAGTCGCATATTGCTGACATACCTTTTGTTCTAACTTTTCTAAATGTACATCTTCCTTAGGTATAGGAATAACTACAACTCCATTTTTCTCTAATTCTTTTATTATGTCTTTTGATAAAGATTCTCTAGGAAATTCACAAGACCCGCTCATTGCACCCTTCATTCCATTTGCTCTTTCTCCTACTAAGTCATTTACTCCTGCTCTACTGCTTATACTAACTCTTGCTCCAAAGCTAGGACATCTTAATGTACACATGACGCATCCATTTCCATACTTCACACAATTAGGCATTGATCCTGTTGAGCCTGTAGTTTCTACAAATACATCTCCAGTTATAATATCTTTATTAAATAATACCAATGATTTTATTTTATTGCCTTCCATATTTACATCTGTTATTCTACTTTGCAAAAATATTTTAACTCCACATTCTATTAAATATCTTCGGACAATTGGTTCAGCTTTACCTATATCACATAGCCATGCATGTTTGTGTTCTGGGAAATCTATATTCTTATGAATTGCTATTGAATCCATAATTCTTATGAAATCACCTGCACCAAGATTTATCAGCTCTTCTGCAGCAGTATATCTTCCATTATTCCTCATTATCCCACCAACATTTCCTACTCCAAGTAGCAAGTCAGTTCTCTCATATAACTCAACTTCTGCACCTAATTTTACTGCTTCTAATGCGGCAGAGCACCCTGCCCATCCTCCACCTATAATTATAACCTTCATTTTATTCTCCTTTAAAATAGTTATCTGTTATATATTGTATTCAATTTTTTGTCTAAGTTGAGTCTTATCATGTTTACTGATCAAATTCTCTAAAAATTTATCACCACCTATTAACATATAAAAGAGCCAAAAAGCTGATCTTGTCTACTTTTTGGCTCTTTAAAAATTTATAACACTGACTATAATTCCTGAAATAATTTTTATCTAGCCATTATATAAATTTTTTTCATGTCTTCCATATTAAGTTTTTGGAATTCCCCTATGGTTCTAGTATCTTTGAAGCTACATTTATAAGCTAGTTCATCAATTTGATCATCTGTCAAATTAACTCCAAGTTCTTTTATTGATATTGGCATATCAATAGAATGATAAAAACTTTCCATTGCTCCTATTCCCTCTAATACAACTTTTTCCGGATTATAAAAGTCATTGGTTATTCCCATTACGTTTACAGAAAATTGTACAAAACGGCTTATATTACTTTTATACACATACCTAGCCCAGCTTCCCCAAACTGCTGCCAAACCAGCTCCGTGGGCAACATCAAACACACCTCCAAGTTCATGTTCTAATTGATGACATGACCAATCGCCAACTGAACCACATCCAGTTAAATCATTATGCGAAAGACTTCCTGCCCACATTACTTCAGCACGTGCATTATAATCTTTTGGATTTTTCATTAATATTTTTACATTATGAATCACTGTTCTCATTAATCCTTCGCTAATTCTATCTGTTATCTCCATGCTCTGTTCTTTTGTAAAATAACGTTCCATAGTATGCATTAATATATCAGTAGCCCCACTGGCAGTCTGATATTTAGGTAATGTATAAGTAAGTTCCGGATTCATAATTGCAAATTTACAACGTGCATACTCAGAATTACATCCTCTTTTCAGCCATCCTTCTTCATTTGTAATAACTGATGAATTGCTCATTTCACTTCCTGCAGCTGCAATAGTTAAAACTGCCCCAACAGGTAAGCAGCCAGTTGGAATAACTTTTTTACTATATATATCCCATACATCACACTCATTAGCTATGCCATATCCTATTGCTTTTGCTGAATCAATAACACTGCCTCCTCCAACAGCTAATATAAAATCTACCTTTTCCTTTTTGCACAAATTGATTCCTTCATATACTTTTGAAAGTCTAGGATTAGGTACAACTCCACCTAAGCTAACATAATCGATTTCAGCTTTCTTTAAAGATTCAAAAATTTTATCCAAAAGCCCAGACTTTTTCGCACTGCTTCCACCAAAATGAACTAGGACTTTCTTACAATTTTGATTCTTTATAATAGTGCCGATCTGTTTTTCTGAATCCTTTCCAAAAATCACTCTCGTAGGAGCATAAAATTCAAAATTCTTCATTATTAATGCACTTCCTTATTTCTAATTTAGTATTAAGTTCTTTAATAATATATTACTCCTTCGAGACAGCTCTAAGTCAAGAGAAATATATGAATAAAATTGTAAAATGAAAAACTAACTTCTTGATTGCAAGAGTAAATTCATCTTACAAGAAGTTAGTATCAATTGAATACGTAACCTATCACGGCTTCAAATAAAAATTTATTACTGAACACATATAAGTTAAAATTATATTACTAAACTAAATTTAAGATATTGCATTATAAAAAATACACTCTTAAAGTTTTATATTAAAATAAATGATATTATTTAAAATATTACCAACATTCTAAGTTTTAGATTTTTATCTTTCTATGTAAGAACCTTTAGAGTGTGATGTTATTCATTTCATTTATCATATTGGTGACTAGATCATCCATTCCTATATTCTCTAGCCCACTAGGAACTATAAAATTAGGATCGTCTAACTCTCCACCAGCTTTAGCTATAATTTGTTTTGCTCTTTCGGCATTATTTTCATCTGTATTTACAATCACCTTATAATTTACATCAGCTATTTCTTCAAAACCGCCCATACCGCTTACCATTGGATTTGCAGCTGCCATTGGCCCGTAACCCGAATCAACCGTAGGATTGTCGTTAGATAGTATTAAATTTGCCAAACTATTTGTACTGCTTTCAGTGCCTGGCCTGTTTTGCCCTGGATTATCATTTGTATAATGATCATTTATATCTGCCACAGCATCTTTTATACCTATTTTATTTAATGCTTCTACAGCTTGATTAGCAGCTTTTATACCACTAAAGTAACCTTCTATCTTCATAAAAAATACCTCCTTTTATAATTTTATTCAGTGGTATTTTTTCACTATGTTTAAACTATTATTCCTAAATCTTGAATATCTAAATATCTTTTTTAAATCTTTATACTAAAAAGCAACTGCAGGGTTGCTTCATTTACTTATCCCACAATTGCTTTTTTATAATTACCTATTTATTGGGTTCACATGGATATATATAATTTCCTATGGTACGAACTCTCAATCTTTCTGGATCACATTCTTCATGATCTGGAATTACGAACACTATTTTACGTTCGATAGTTCCACATGCATCACGATCACAAGGATCTTCCTGTGCCATTGTTACAAATCCTTTGAATGCAAGTATTCTATCACAATCATCATATAAAATAGCTGCAATAGCTACTTTTTTGCCTAAGCAAACATTATTGACTTTTATTTTTACTGTTACTAATTTTGCACCATGCTTTTCCAAATTAACTGGTTTTGATTTGATTGTACTACATAATTCGCAGTCATGCTTAGTACACTTACATTTATTTTCATATCTTTCCATTCTATACAACTCCTTGCATATAAACTCAAAATGAAATAAAAGTTACTTATATTGACTTGGTCATTTTAAATTTTTTATAGTTACATATATCATTAAAATATATCTTCAACATAAAGAATAAGTTGATATATGTTCTCCAAAATCAAATGAGTATCTTTAAAACGCTTTTAATGCACATATGCAATGCTTTATCAGCAACGAATTTTCAATGAAAATATTTAATGCGCTTCCTATGTTTATAATATATTCTCTAATAAATATTTATGTGAAAGAAAACGACATTTTTTCCTATAAAATAAAATCATCAATTAAAATAAAATGATATTCCCTGTAATAATCTTCTTTTTTCTTTGCTATTATTTGAAAACAAATATAAAATTAGTTATGATATAATAGATATACAACTGTTTTAGGGGGACATATATGATTGGAACATTACTTATAAACAGGTATGAGTTGCTTGAAAAAATAGGTGAAGGTGGCATGGGAATTGTCTATAAAGCAAAATGCCATTTATTAAATAGATTTGTAGCTGTAAAAATATTAAAATCAGAATTAAGCAATAATGAAGAATTTATTCTCAGATTTAAGAGAGAGGCAAATTCAATTGCAAGTTTATCACATCCAAATATAGTAAATATTTATGATATTGGCTCAGAGAATAATATTAATTTTATTGTTATGGAATATATTAATGGTAAAACATTAAAACAAGTATTAAGGGATAATGTACGACTCAGCCCTGATACTACCTTAAATATATCTTTACAAATGGCTGAAGCTTTAATATACGCTCATAAAAATAATATAATTCATAGAGATATAAAGTGCGATAATATTTTAATTTCAAATGATAACATTGCAAAATTAACAGACTTCGGAATTGCAAAACTTCCAAATTCTTCAACAATAACAAATTCAAATAAAATTATAGGCTCAGTACACTACTTTTCACCAGAACAGGCTAAGGGAGGATATGTTGATTTCAGAACTGACATCTATGCTCTTGGTATTGTCATGTATGAAATGATTACTGGAAATGTTCCTTTTAATGGAAAAACGTCTATTTCAGTAGCGATTATGCATATACAAGAACCTGTTATTCCGCCAAAGAATTTTATTGCAGATATACCTGAAAACATTAATTTAGTAATTCTAAAAGCCTTAGAAAAAAATCCAGCCGATAGATTTAAATCAGCCAAAGAATTCGCTAATGTTTTAAGTTCACTAAAAGAAAATCCTAACTTAAAAATAGACTTTAATAACACATTAATAGATGATTCAACTGTCATGATTGATACACATAAAGAAATTGATCCCACTGTGGTTATGAGCAAAGAGCCAATACAAGAAACTGTGCTATTAAAGAGCGTCACTAATAAGTTACATATAAACAACCTAAAAAGTAAATCCAAAAAAGTTATTTTACCAATTGGGGTAATTGCTTTTTGTATTGCTGCCTTTGCCTTAGGTAAGTATTTCTATGGAGGATTATCTAAAAATACAGGATATAAGGATTCTCCTATAAATAGCAGCATTGAAGAAAATACTTTAGGAACCACTAGTAAAGAGAATAATGACAAGTTGCAACCAAGTGAAAAAAGGCAAGTACCACTATTAGTTGGAAAATCTCAAGATACTGCTGAATCTATTATAAATAATAATGAATTTTTACTTGGAAATATCAGTTATGAATACAGCGATAATGTATCAAGCGGCCTAGTTATAAGTCAATCTCCTACTGTTGGTACATCTTATGAAAAAAGTGGAAAGATAGATTTGATTATAAGCCAAGGACAAAAAGTTACTCAACCTGCACCAGAAACGAAAAAAAATAATAGCAATAATAATGGCAATGGTAATGGAAATGGAAAAGAAAAAGAGAAAAAGCAAAAAAATAAATGACCAAAGGAAAGTTTATCTCCTTGGTCATTTTTTATTAAAATTGTACTTTATATCCTGATATTAGTAGTTTCACGACAGCGTTATAACTTTTAATTCCTTCTGTTTGGCCACCAGCTTTTAGTATCTTATCATATACATTATCATACAGCTTTGATATTTTACCTCTGTAATTGTTCCAGTATAGTGAATCATTTTTTAATTCTAATTTTACATTATCTGAAAGTTCATTATTTATTCTTTTAAAAGCCTCTTGATTGAAATAATATAAGTCATTCATACAGTAAGAATACGCCATAAGGTATCCACTATATTGGTATTCATAATTTTTAGAGTTAGCGCATGCTAGAAAACTTATATAATTTGCCTCATCTTCACTATTAAAACCTCTTACATGGCTCAATTCATGACAAATTGTACTTGGAACATTCCATCTGGGCATATCATTATTATAATTAGCTTCAAGGGTAAAAGTTGTTTCTCCCTCCAACAATTGATATGACATAAGTTTTGAAAAAACAACTGGCTTTGGATTTGGATAAAAACCTTGCAAAGATGGATAAATTTCTCCTATACGTTCCATACTGATTATTCCTTCTTTTCTTGCATCATAATCTAGCTTTAATAGTCCATCTTCACCCCTTTTTATCTTTCCATCTAATTCATTTAGTCTAACTTTTAGATAATCACAAAGTTCTATTAGTTTTTCTTCTGAATTATCCTGCACTTTTAATCCAGTTAATTCAACAAAATTTGATCTGAATGAGTTTATCCCTAGAGTCATTATATTTAAAAATACAAATGCTGATATATATATAAGCACATTTGAAGTTACTCTGATTATTATTTTTTTTAATGAAAGTTGTTTTGAAAAAAGTAAATATGTATAACTTACTATTCTTACAAGAATATATATAAGGAAAGCATATAATATTATTTCGTATACTGAAAATGGTATTAATGACAAACATCTTGAAAGCGTATTTACCAATATTGAATAAATATACTTGTAATAGAAATTTGAAAATCCATATATATATCGTGCCATTGCAAATAAAAGGATGCTGAATCCAAGTAGTAATCCACTTGTTATAAACTTAGTTTTAATTGATATATTCTTTTTTCTTTTTAGTAAATTTCCCATTCTCAATATTCCTTTCTTACTAAGAAACTAACCTTCTAATATTGTAAATCAGTTCCAATATCATTATAATATCACTTTTTATTTTTACATTCTATACTAAAAAAGGCAGTAAATTTATAAACACAAATTCACTGTCTTTTTATAATTCCTATACATATCTTACAATATTAATTTTGTAAATAAAATTTACTCCTGAAATACTATATAAAAAACCTTCTAAATATAAAGTGCCATATAAGTAGCTTATATGACACTTTACCGACATTAAATCAATTATATATGATTTGCGACTTCATATGCATCCCAGATAGCATACATAATATTTGAAACCTTACGTGCATCTCCTAAAAGATAGATTTCTGGAATCTCAAATTCCAATTCTCTATATAAAGAATTTTCCTCTTTATATCCTACTGAAAGTATTACTGAATCACATTTAATTTTTTCTACTCCATTTTCTGTTTCTATCTCAAGATTTCCATCCTTATAAGCTTTAACTTTTGAATTTACTTTTACTTCAATACCGTTAAATGGTATTAATCTTTCAAGCATTTCACTGTTTGCAGAACACAAAGGACCATTTAGTGCAAGAATCTTATGCAATGCTTCTACTATAGTAACTTTCTTACCCTTCTTAGCTAGATCAAGTGCTAATTCACAGCCAACTAATCCACCACCAACTACTACAGTATTATTACCTGACTCTTTCTTTCCTAATAATACATCTGCTGCTGCAAATACTTTCTCATCATCTCCCAATGAAAATACTTTAGGAGTAGATCCTGTTGCTATTATCACAGAATCTGCTTTATAACTTAGTATTTGTTCTTTTGTAATTTCACTATTTAAATTAACTTCCACATTTAGTTCCTTCAATGTGTTTGCATACCAGTTCGCTAATGCAATATCATCTTCTTTAAAGTCTGGCGAACCTCCTGGTATAAGATTTCCACCTAATCTATCAGTCTTTTCATAAAGTACTGGTTCATGCCCTCTAAGAGCTAAAACTCTTGCAACTTCACAACCTGCAACTCCACCACCAACTATAAGTACTTTTTTCTTTCCTAATATAGGCGTTAATGCATTGTCCTTTTCTTTACATGCTTGTGGATTTACTGCACAGTTAAGCATAGCATAATTTTGAAGACGTCCCATACATCCTTCTTGACATGATATACAAGGTCTAATTGAATTACACTTATTTGCCCTTAATTTATTTACATAATCAGGATCTGCAAGAAGTGGCCTTCCAAGACTCACAATATCACAAGTTCCATTTTCAATTGCCTCAATAGCCATATCAGGATTGTCCATTCTTCCAGCACATATTACTGGAACATCAACAGTTTCTTTCATTAATTTAGCATATGGTCTGTATAACCCCTTTTCTTGATACATTGGTGGGTGACTCCACCACCATGAATCATAAGATCCAACGTCTATATCTAATGAATCATATCCATAGGATACAAGTAACTTAGCAGCTTCAATACCTTCTTCTAAATCTCTTCCTTTTTCAATAAATTCTTCTCCTGGAAGTGCTCCATCTCTTAAATCTTTAATAAAACTCTTTGGAGAATATCTAAGAGTTACAGGGAAATCCTCTCCACATCTATCTTTAATTTCTTCTACTATTTCACGTGCAAATCTAAGTCTATTTTCTAGGCTTCCACCATATTCATCAGTTCTATGATTAAATAATGAAATAGCAAATTGATCTATTAAATAACCTTCATGTACAGCATGAATTTGCACACCATCAAATCCTGCTCTCTTTGCGTTATAAGCCCCATCTCCAAACTTTTTAACTATAGATTTAATTTCATCTATTGTAAGTTCACGACATATTTTATCAAGCCATCTATGTTGAATTGCTGATGGTGCAACTGGTGGATATTCTCCAAGATTAGTAGGAATTGTAACCCTTCCAAATCCACCTGACATTTGTAAAAATACTTTTGCATTATATGCATGTATCCTTTCAGTCATTTCTTTGCTTGTTCTAACAAAATGTACTGGATTATGTGTAGGACATGGAGTACTTGGCATACCATGTTCTTCCACTTCATTATCTACAAAAGTAACTCCAGTGATAATTAGGCCTGTCCCACCTTTAGCTCTTTCAGTATAGTAGTCAATTCCCCTTTGATTAAATCCACCTTCGCTATCAGCTAGTCCAAGTGGTCCCATTGGCGCTAATGCAAAACGATTTTTTATCTCACAGTTACCAATTTTAATAGGTTCAAATAGCTTTTTATATTTATTCATAAATTTCCTCCCATAATGTTTAAACGTTTAATTATCTGATTATCCTAATTCCTTTATTCAACTATATTATAATACCGCAAAAATAAACATGTCAATATTTACATGTTTAACAGTTAATATTTTTCTATTTCACTTTATATTTTACTATGCTAAAATTGTCATTGGATAAACTCAAGCAAATAAGCTACAGAAATATTAGAGGTGCATGTATGAGAACTTTAAAGTATGCTATTTTAGGACTTATTAATAGAAATCCTTTAACCGGATATGATATAACAAAGGAATTTAACTCTGGATTAGTTGAATTTTGGTATGCTAAGCATAGTCAAATATATCCTGAATTAAAGAAATTAACCGATGAGGGGTTAATTTCATACGAGACTGTTATACAAGG
Organism: Clostridium sp. YIM B02500; assembly: GCF_022324665.1. NCBI lineage: Bacteria > Bacillati > Bacillota > Clostridia > Eubacteriales > Clostridiaceae > Clostridium > Clostridium sp. YIM B02500. The sequence continues at coordinate 30,681 of NZ_JAKGTE010000036.1, forward strand.
AGAAAAGTTAGAAAAAAAGTTATATACTATAACTGAAAAAGGGCGGAAGTCATTGCAGAAATGGCTTTCAAAAGACGATCCTTTAGAGCCAACCCCAAAAGATATTTTTAAACTTAAAGCTTATTTTTGTGATGAGATGGATCACGATACTTTAGTAAGGCAGTTTAAAAATGCACTAACCAAACACATTGAAAGATTGGAATACCTTGAAAATTCAATGGATGAGCTTTTAAAGACAAAAGACATTTTAACAGTATCCTCTTCAGATTTCGGGGGCTATATAATATTGAACGGGGCCATCATGAGGGAAAAATCATACATAGAATGGCTAGAAGATTGTTTAAAAAAGATGCATTTATAGTATACAATTTTCTTGGTAAATTAATCTTTAACTGCTTAGATATAGATAAACAAGTTTGAAACTAGATTTATGTGATAACTTATGGAAATCATATATATTTTGATTCCGAAAAGCTATGGAAATATCGCTGAATGTTCTAAGCAGTAGGTTGTATCCTCTTTACAAAAATAAATTAGAAATTTAAATTATTTTTATCAATAAATTAGAATTATTTTTTTAATGTGAAAAAAACTATACAATAAACTATCGTAAGGAGGATCACAAAAATGAAAAACTCTAAATCAAAAAGCTTATATATATTGGTAATAATATTGTTTATAGTAATCATATCTGCTTTTTCTTTTTTCAGATATTCCAATAGCAATCCACCCAAGGGCAATAGTGATTTATCAAATAATGAAGGCCAAGACTCTTCATATTATGAAAGTCTATATGGTACTTGGACTATTGAACAGCATATACCTTCCAATATAAAAACTACTTTAAGTGAGTCTACTCTTTCTCTATGTATAGGTCAAAAATTTACTATAGAGAAAGATAAGATTTCCTCAATTTACGGAGCTGTATCTGATCTAACTATTAATGAAGGAACAATTACAGCTACAGAATTTTATAACACTTATAATGATACTTTCAAAAATCTTGGTATTTCAGGTGATAAAATTAAATATATAAAAATAACTGAGCCTGAAAAGACAAATCATTCTGCAACTCTTTTTATTACAGATGATGAAAAAGTCTATGCTTTATTAGGTGGAGCACTTTTTGAGTTAAAGAAACAGTAAAAAAGCTAAGAAGATAACTAAATTAATACTAGTTATCTTCTTAGCTTTTTTATGACTTATTTCCTTTATTTCTCCATGAATTAACATATTCATCTAAAATTTTATGAAGTGCCTCTCCAATCCTTGAATATGCATCATCATTAAGATTAGCCAGAGATATTCTAATTGACCACTCTGGTCCTTTAAAACCTCCACCACTTAATAGAACTATGGCTGATTCCTCAGCTAATTTATATAAAATATCTACCGGCTTATAGTTAATTTGAAGATATTCGCCAAATTCACTTCCATAATAGCAAGTAGCCCATTCTAATAAATCAAATTCAGTATAATATGCAGCATCATACGGATCTTCTCTTAAATCTAATCCTAAACCCTTAAACAAAAGTTTTTGTCTTCGTTTGCAAATATCTTTGGTTTGTTTCTTATATATGTTTTCTTCGTCTAATAGAGCAAACGTACAAAAGAAGGCCATTTGGACTTGCTGTGGAGTTGATAATCCTGCCGTATGATTAAGAGCTACTTGTCGGCTGTCTGCTACAATTCTATCTATAAATTTTATATCATCTGGAGTTGTTGAAAGATCTCCATACCGCTGCCTCAACTCGGCCTTTTTATCTTCTGGTAAATTCTTTAATAATTTATCAAAGACATTCTCTGAATAAAGTGATATTGTTCCAAGTCTCCATCCAGTTACTCCAAAATATTTTGAAAAAGAATAAACACCTATCGTATTATATGGCAAGTCTGCCATTAGAGATCTATAATTATTTACAAAAGTACTGTAGACATCATCTGAAATAATCATTAAATTAGGGTTATAATTTTCTACTATATCTATTAACTGCTTAACGCTCTCTGGTTTAATTGCTACTGAAGGGGGATTGCTTGGATTAACAACAAATAGAGCTTTAATACTAGAATCTTTAAGCTTATTAAGCTCTGATTCTGGGTACTGCCAAGTATGAGTTCCATCCCCAGTCAATTCTGTCGCTTCAATATGTACAATTTCAAAGTTATAACGTGGCAAATGTGGTATTTCTAAATAAGGCGTAAAAACTGGAACCATTAGTCCTATTTTATCTCCAGGAGCCAACAATTCGTTTGCAATTAAGCTATCGAATATATAGCACATTGCTGCTGTTGCTCCCTCAACAGCAAAAATATTAAATCTTCCTACAGGTGGTTTGTTATAACAAAGCTCTGAGACAAGATACTCATGAACAATTTTTTCAATATGTATTAGCATCCTATCTGGTACTGGATAATTATCTCCTATAATAGAGTCTGTGAGCTCAAATATCCATGAGTCTGCATCAAAACCTTGATTTTTAATACCATAATCGATTATTCTTCTTAAAAGCTCTATTCCTGGCATCTCTTTGTTTTTGTCTAAAAAGTTATACAATCTCTCAGCTATCCCCTCTTTTTTAGGCATACCAGCTAAATCGCCATCATTCCAAACTCTTCTTGTTTCTTCTACTGCAAAAATTCCAAAAGTGAAAAAAGCTTCCCTAGGTGTTGCAGCAGTCCAGTTAGGATTACCTCTTCCTGCATTTAATAACGTACGGGCGCTCTTTTTTCTTTGCCCCTCAGCTAAATTTATTAATTCATTCTTGAATTCAAATGGACTTATTTTACCATAAACTTTTTCTATTTCTTGACGCTGAACATTTTTAATACTCATAAATAGTACTCCTTACTCAAGTTATATGAACATATTTGTTATTATTGTTCAACAAGTTACGATAATTTATTCCTAACTGATCATACAACTTTTTAGAAGAATATTTTTTCAAATACTGAAAAATTATCAAATATGCACTTAAATTCCCACGAAAATGTCTCTTGAATATAAGCTTTAAAGATGTTATTATTATTTCACGGCAAGAAAATGCTTGTCATTATAAGTAATTTTCGTGCTAGATGGGGAGCTAGCGGTGCCCTGTAACCTGCAATCCGCTATAGCAGGATTGAATTCTCATTATAGGCTTTAATCCATTTGGTCAGTCTAATACAAGTGGTGTTGAGAATCGGGTCCCATGCAGCAGAAACTCGTGAATTCCGTCAGATCTGGAAGGAAGCAGCGGTAAATGATAACTTCTGAGTGCCGTGGATAAACCTAGTTTGAGCTAACTATATTAGTAGCGCAAGTATGTTAATTGTCAACAATGAGTGCACGTTTCCTTGATTATTAATTCTGAGATATTCGTTAAGCTCTTATTTTGAACCTACAAATTAAATTCGGGAGTTTAATATTTAGATGATGAAATGTACTTTTGAGTGAATCCTTTTACGGTTTTAAAAGCGATTGAGGCATCTGTGAAAACACCCACCTATCGAGAGATAGGCGTCAAAATTAGAGTACCGATATTTTGGATCTTATTTTAGAGATTTAAAGCCAATGCTTAATAACACTAAGCATTGGCTTTTTGATTTCTTGCAAATAAACGAGATTCTATCCATGATTTTCTATCTTAATAAGTTTTAAAACTGATGATAAACCAATTAGAATAAAAAATGCAACTGCTAAAAAGCATGATATCATGATAACAACACCTTCCCATCCGTATAAAGACCAAAACGTTCCTCCAGCAGTTCCACCAACGCTTGAACCAACATAATAAAATAATAAATAAAGAGATGACGCCTGAGCCTTATCATGAGTTGCTATTTTGCCAATCCAACTACTAATTATTGAGTGTCCTGCAAAAAAACCAAATGTTAAAAGAGCTATTCCAATAATCTTTAGCAAAAGACTTACATTTAATGTAATACTTATCCCAAATAACATTATAAAAATTGAAATGCATAACATTATATATTGTCCATGTTTATCTGCTAGACGTCCCATAAATGTTGAACTAAATGTTCCTACTATATATATTACAAAAATAAAGCTCACTAAGGTTTGGCTCAAATTGTATGGTCGTTCAATTAATTGAAAACCTATAAAATTATATAAAGAAACAAAACTTCCCATAATTAAAAATCCAATACAATATAAGCAAAGAAGATTAGGATTCTTTAAATGATTAAAACTTGATTTAATTAAGTTTTTAATTTCAAATGATCTAGCCTCGAAATGCTTTGATAAAGGCAGCTTTCTCCAAAACAAAAAACTTGAAATAAGTCCTAAAATACCTATAACTGCTAACGCTAATCTCCAGTTAAAAAAATCATTAATTACCCCTATAATAATACGTCCACTCATTCCGCCTATAGAATTACCACTTATATATAATCCCATTACTAATCCTAAACTTGATTTGTCAATTTCCTCACTAATATAAGCCATAGCTATTGCAGGTAATCCAGCTAAGACAAATCCTTGCAAACATCGTATTACTAGCATACTGTTAAAATTAGGAACAATAGCCGTCAATACTGCTAGTATTGATGATGCAAAAAGAGAAAAACACATAATTGGCTTTCTCCCAAGAACCTCTGACAATGAACCAAAAATCAACATACTAACAGCCAATGTACATGTTGTAACTGACAGCGATAAACTCGCCATTGTAGGTGATATACCAAATTCCTTAGACAAATAAGGCATTAATGGTTGTGTACAATATAAAATCGCAAATGTATTAAAACCGCCAGCAAATAAAGCAATACTAGCATGGCGAAATTCACGTGTACCTTTTTGAATATAGCTCATAATAATCACTCCATACTTTATTCTATGAAACATGGTTATAATAACCACTATAATTTTAGCACAATGAATTATACGTTTAATTTATAAAAATAGTGTAATATTTTGTATTAGGCCTATGATAACGTTTATAGATGTATATTTCTACAATTTTCATAAAAACATAAACAAGGTAAAAAATATACCTTATTCTTAAAAATGTAACCGTTAAAAATCCATCTATATTCTTCCTATAATTCAGGCCTTGACATTGATGCAATGTGGAGTTTATTATATGATAGATACTATATATAGTATTAAAAATATAAAATATAAGCATGAAAAAGAGGTATTGTATGTATCCAAAAGATTTTAATTATAAAATGCCTGCTGAATGGACTGCTCATGAGCGTACATTCATATCTTGGCCAGTAAAAGATTCAATGTGTCATCCAGATAACTATAAAGATGTTTGTGCTGGATATGCAGAATATATTCAAGCAATTGCTGAATTTGAACCAGTTTCAGTAATTGTTAATCCATATGAATTGGATAATGTAAAAAAACTTTTTAGTGAGTCTAATATAGAACTACTCCCTATTGAACATAGTGATGCATGGCTTAGAGATAATGGCCCTACATTTCTAATTGATGACGAAGGAAATAGAGCAGGTGTAAATTGGAAGTTTAATGCCTGGGGTGAAAAATATGCACCATGGGATTTAGATGATAAAGTAGCTCCACAAATTTTAGAGCATTACAATATTAAAAAATTTGATGCTCCTTTAATTATGGAAGGAGGTTCTCTTCATACTGATGGTGAGGGGACATTAATTACTACTGAAGAATGTTTGCTAAATCCTAATAGAAATCCCAACCTTACTAAAGAACAAATTGAAACATATTTAAAACAATACTTGAACATAGAAAAAATTATTTGGCTTAAGAACGGACTAGATGGTGATGAAACTGACGGCCATGTTGATAATATAGCCTGCTTTGCTGAACCTACTAAAATAATTATTCAAACTTGTGATGATCCAAATGATGCAAATTACAAAACTACTTTAGAAAATATTGAAATTTTAAAGAATTCAACAGACGCAAAGGGCAGAAAGTTTGAAATTATCCCAATTAATCAACCACCTAGAGCTGAATACAAAGGAGAAAGGCTAACTCTAAGTTATCTAAACTTTTATTTTGTTAATGATGGTATTATCTTACCTACTTTTGGTGGAAATGCATCAGAAGCAGACAAAATGGCTGAGAAGGTATTAAGTTTAACTTTCCCAAAAAGAAGAATAAGAACTGTAGATGGAATGGCTGTTATTAAAGAAGGCGGTAATGTACATTGCACAACTCAACAAATGCCATTTCCAAGAAACCTAAAAGTACTATAGAAAAATAAGATGAGGTGATAACATGAGAAAAGTTAAAGTTGCAGCTACACAAATGAGCTGTTCTTGTAATATTGATGAAAATATTTCTAAAGCAGAAAAATTCGTAAGAGAAGCAGCTGGAAAAGGTGCTCAAATTATTCTACTTCAAGAATTATTTGAAACTCCATATTTTTGTCAAAAAGAGAAGTCTGATTACTACGTATATGCTACTGAAGTAGCACAAAATAAAGCAATAAATCATTTTAAAGAAATTGCTAAAGAGCTTAAGGTAGTGTTACCAATCAGCTTCTATGAAAAGAAGAATTATGCTAGATATAACGCTATAGCGATAATCGATGCTAATGGTGAAATACTTGGAACTTACAGAAAGAGTCACATTCCTGATGGTCCTGGATATGAAGAAAAATTCTACTTTAATCCTGGAGATACCGGATTTAAAGTATGGAATACACGCTACGGAAAAATCGGTGTAGGTATATGTTGGGATCAATGGTATCCTGAAGCTGCTAGATGCATGACTTTAATGGGAGCTGAAATGATATTCTATCCTACTGCTATTGGTTCTGAGCCACAAGACGGTTCTATTGATTCAAAAGACCATTGGCAAGCTTGCATGTTAGGTCATGCTGCTGCAAATTTAGTTCCTGTAATTGCATCAAACCGTGTTGGAGTTGAAGAAGATGAAGATTCTAAAATAACATTTTATGGTTCTTCTTTTATAGCAGGTCCTCAAGGAAATAAACTTGTTGAAGCTAATCGTACAGAAGAAACAGTATTAGTTGCTGAATTTGATTTAGATCAATTGGAGACACAACGTATTGAATGGGGAATATTCAGAGATCGTCGTCCTGATTTATATAAAATAATTACATCATATGATGGAGATCTAATAATTAAATAGCTACCATTCTGATTATTAGATTCTAAAATTTTTTAAAAAATAATAAGAGTTAAATACTTTTTAAAGCATTTTAACTTTCCCTCTAAATATTTTTAAAAATTCATTATTTTAAAAGCTATGATTATAAGATATCAAACACTCTTATAACCATAGCTTTTATTTTAATCTTATGATATTTATAATTTGAATTTTCCTTCTCCTCACTATGTCCCTCTTTATTAATATTTTTATAAGCTATTTACCACACATCTTCTTACTTATTACATTTCATAGCCTTTTATTCTGCATTATAAATTGCTGTTTTGCAATTGCTTCTTCGATATAAATGCTCTATATCCCTGATTTTTCCTATAAATTGTTATATTCTCAAATTGTTTTCTTGTTAAAATTATATATTTTTCCCTTTATAACTTGTTTTCTTTATACCTTTTTAAATTGTTAAATTTAAATACTTTTTCACTTTTAAATGTAAATATGTTTTAATTCTTATATAGTCTTTACTTCTATAGTTCTTTAACTGCTTTCCTTGTAGAAATTAATTTCTCCTCTACTTCTTTTATGTTGTTTCTAATCATCCCAATATATAACATATCTATTATTGCTAATTGAGAAATTCTCGAGCTAATTGCTCCCTCTCTTATGGATTTTTCTACAGCTGGTATACGAATTACTATATCAGAAATATCAGCTATAGTATTATTTACACTAGCCTTTGTTATTGCTATAACTGGAACTTTTCTATTCCTTGCATTTTTTACACACTTAATGACTTCCTTAGTCTCTCCTGAATATGATATTGCTAGTGCTACATCTCCTTCTTCTAATAATACAGATGAAGTTATTTGAAGGTGAGTATCTGTATTACATATACATCTCTTATTCATCCTGCTTAGTTTATAATAGAAGTCCTGACCAACAAGCCCTGATACCCCTACACTAAAAATATAGATATTTTTAGCGCTTATAAGTAATTCTATTGCTTTATCTAAACATTCTTCATCTAGTAAGCTGACCGTTTGTTCCATAATTGAATCTACTGATTGTTTTATTCCATAGATAATATTTTTTGTTCCTAAATCGTTGTCTAAATATTGAAACTGTATAGCTCCTGCTTCCTCTTCTTTGCTAATATTAATAGATAATTTGAGCTTCAATTCATTTAAAGTATTAAACCCTATTTTTTTAGCAAATCTTACTACTGTTGGAGCTGAAGTTTTGGTGGCCTCTGCTATATCTCTTGCAGACATTGATATAATCCGTTCCTTAGTTTCTATTAAATAATCTGCTATTAACTTTTCTCTATCTGTAAAGCTGTCATAATTTTGCTTAATATACTGTAATACATTCATAATCTCACACCTTATCGTACTTGGTTTTACTCTTACAATTATTTTATATTAAAATAAAATCTTTTACCACCATCTATATATTTCAATAGATATAAGTAATCTTTCGCAACTGAAGCTATGACATTTGTTCTAATATCAGCTTTTTGATTTGTTTTAAGAATCTGTAATTCTCCCATATATCTCATATATTTTACATTGTCCAATGTAATATCACCGAAATTCTTGTCTATTGTATTAAATGGTTCTATAGTTTCTCCATTAAGAAGTAATCTACTTTCAGCTGCTCTTATTGCATCTCTAGCCTCATCTATTCTGTGGGTATAAGTTTCTTTTAGCAATTTTAGAGTTATATCATTATAATCTTTTAACCCTATTAGTAGCTCAACTGCATTAGGATCTAATGATGATAAATCTTCTAGTTCTTTTTCACTTGGAAGCGAATCTCCAATGAAAACGCATTGATTTCCTAATGCAAATAAATGGTTAGCAGCTTCTCTTACATTTTTCCCTCTATGATCCTCTAATGTTGGTAATCCATCTTTTAAAGGTGCTCTTCTTCTATTATTCGATTGCACAAAAGCAGAAACTTTAATTCCTCTCTCACTCAAAATAGTATTTTTTTCTTTCATACATTTTTCAGAAATTCCAGTTCCCACCCTTGGATAAAAATTGTGAAGTGCATCTATATTCTCATAGTGTGGTGAATAATTATCTAGTCTCTCAAAAAATCTCTTAGTAATTGTTGATGCATTTAATTGAATTTTAATTCCATAATGATTTTTGCTCATTCTCGCTATTTCTTCTTCGGTATACCCAAAATCTATTCTAATAGTCTTAACTCCCATATTCCCCAATCCTTTTAAATCCATATTCTCTAATTCTAAGAACTTAAAGGTATTAGGTGAGATATCACTTATTATATCCATATTATATTCTTTTGCTAACTTAAAGAATTCTATTACTTCCAACTTTAAAACATCATAATTTGCCTCTGGTATATGAAGGGATGTAAATATCCTTGTAATATTAAGATTATGTGCATCCTTTAACAATTTTATATTTTCTTCTTTAGTATTATCCAATCCAAAATAAACAGAAAATCCATAATTCATAATAATGCCCCTTTGCTAGATTTATATGAAATTAAATAAAAGTTTTTTATAATTCACATATAATGATAATTTATTTATATAGCTACTATAATTTTATTCTGCTATTCATTAACTAAAAAGACCCTTTCGGGTCTTTTTAAAATTATTCAATTGGGTCGTCAAAACCTAAAATATTAGTAAATAGATATCCACTTGCATATGAGACCAATACTCCTATTAAGAACACTCCAATTTTCCCATTTGCAATTAACAATGCTAAAGGTAGTCCTGATACCCCCATGGCAACTGCTCCTACTTTAAATATAGCCATTGCTGCACCACCAACTGCAGCTCCTAAGCAAGCTCCAACAAATGGTTTACCAAGTGGTAAAGTTATTCCATATATCAATGGTTCTCCTATTCCTAAAAATCCTGGTACTAATCCATTTTTAGCAATTTTCTTTAGTCTTTCATTTTTTGTTTTTCTTAGTACAGCTATAGTTGCCCCCACCTGTGCCATTCCAGCTGTTGCTAATATAGGTAATAATACAGTATAACCAACATTCGCTATTAAATCTGCATGTATTGGAGTTAATGCCTGATGCATTCCTGTCATAACTAGTGGTAAGAATAGACCTCCTGATACGGCTCCTGATATAACTGCTACAAAAGTATTGTCTGATGCTATTGTTTTTGCAACTAAGAATCCTATACTATCTGAAATAGCGCCTCCAACTGGTTGAAGGATAAACAATGCTGCTAATGCTGAAACTGAAAGTGTAACTAATGGAGTAACAAACAAATCTAATACATCTGGTACAACTCTTCTGCATACTTTTTCAATAAAACAGGCTAACACTACCACTAATATTACAGATATAACCCCACCACGGCCTGGAGTTAATTTTTGTCCAAAAAGAGTTATATTTGCAAGAGTTGCTGATGAAAGAATTCCGCCTAATACTCCACCGAGCATTGGCATTTGTGAACCAAACTCTTTTGCTGCATTTACACCAACTAAAACTGATAATATAGAAAATACTCCATTTCCTATAAGTCCTATAATTTGAGCAGCTGTCGTTTTTGTATAGGCATCTTTAAAATACACTCCAGCAATATTATTTATTGCAAGCACAAGGCCACAAGCCACAAATAAAGGAATTAAAGGAATAAAAACATTTCCGAGTTTTTTAAGAATATTTTTAAACTTAGTATCATTTTTTTCTTTCAATTTAGCCTTTGTTTCAGCTACTGCATCTTCGCCTATAACTACCTTTGTTCCTACAATTTTCTTTACTTCTTCAGTTACTTTATTTACCTTTCCTGGCCCATAAATAACTTGTAGTTGTTCTTTAGTCTCAACTATGCCAAGAACCCCTTCTGATTTCTTAATTTCTTCTACATTAGCTTTTGAAAAGTTATTTAGTTCAAATCTACAGCGTGTCATACAATTAGTAACTGATTTTACGTTATCTTTACCTCCAACTAATTCAACTAATTTTATAGCAATCTCTTTATTTGTCATAAATCTCCTCTCCTTTACTTATTATCTATTTCTTGTAACGCTTTAGCTATATAACCTTTATTTTTGTCTAATTTAATTCTCGCCTCATCTTTATTTAGCTTTGAAAGTATCATAAATATTGCTAGTTTGACATCGTAATCTGTTTTATTTAGTGCTTCTGTTGCCTCTTCCATGTTTATACCCGTTGCTTTACAAACTATTCCTCTAGCTCTTTCAATTAGCTTTTCATTTGTAGCTCTTAAATCTACCATTAGATTTCCATATACTTTTCCAAGCTTAATCATGACACCAGTTGATATCATATTTAATACTAGCTTTTGAGCTGTCCCAGACTTTAGTCTTGTTGAACCTGTTACAACTTCCGGACCAACTACTGGTGAAATTGAAATATAAGCTTCCTTTGCAACATCTGAATTTTCGTTACAAGTCACTGAAACTGTTAACGCACCAATTTGATCAGCATACCTTAATCCTCCTATAACATAAGGGGTTCTTCCAGAGGCTGCAAGTCCTATTATTGTGTCATTCTCTGTTATATTTTTACTCTTTAAATCTTCCACTGCTAATTCTTTTGAATCCTCTGCTCCCTCTTTTGCTCTAAATATAGCTTCTTTCCCCCCAGCTATAATTCCTTGCACTAACTCTTCCGAAACTCCATATGTTGGTGGACATTCTGAGGCATCCAATACACCAAGCCTTCCTGATGTTCCTGCACCTATATAAATTAACCTTCCTCCTCTATGGATTCTTTCAGCTATCATATCTATAGCTTTTGCTATTTTAGGAAGCTCTTTTTCTACAGCGTTTGCTACCTTTTTGTCCTCATCATTCATGATTTTCACCATTTCTAAAGTTGATACTTTATCTATATTTATTGTCGTCTCATTTCTACTTTCAGTTGTTAGATTTTTCAAATTTAAACTCTCCACAATTACCGCCTCCATATAAAACATTTAATTTTGACTACGTTTTCACTTGATATATATATCATATCACCTTTGAAATTTTGTTTCAATATATTTTATAAATAATATTATTTTGTTTCTAAAGTAATATTTAGTTGTATCATATATTCTCTATTTCTGCAGGTTTAACTAGTTTCTTTATAAGATATTGTTATATTAATTCTAACCCCCCTTAATAAAACAACTTAAATTCCTTGTGTAAATACTATTACAAATTATCTATAGACATTAGTCTAAATTATCATAAAAACCTCTTGCATAAGAAATTTAAATATGTTATTATATCTTCACGGCCTAAGAACAAATGATATTAAGTTGTTCAAGCAGGCTTATATATTGATTATAAATTCTAGAATATTCGTTAAGCTCTTATTTTGAACCTACACTTAAAATACGGGAGTTCAATTATCTAGATGTGGAAATGTACTTTCATATGAGTCCTTTTACGGCTTTGAAGGCGATTGAATCATCTGTGAGAGCACCCACCTATCGAAGGATAGGGGTCAAAATTAGAGTACCGGTATTTTGGATATTATATAGGACATTCTATGCCAATGCTTAATATTAAGCATTGGCTTTTTATTTTCATGAATTAAAACTAAAATAAATGTTTAAGAACTCAAATTAATATCTGCTCTTTTTAGTAATTATTTTTATTATCCACATATGTGAATATAGCCTCTATATCTGCATTTATAATATTTTCTCCTGCTTCAATAGGAGTAGTATTACTGGTAGATTTAAGAGTCATTACTAGTGGTGTACTAGTGGTCTCATTTTGTTCATTTATTTGAATTGGTATAGTATTCAACTTTACTTTAAGTTGATCAGCTACAACTCGTGCTTTATTTTGAGCATCTTGTAGAGCTCTTCTTAACGCTTCATAATAATACTTTGTTTCATCTGAGACGATAAAAATAATCCCAGTTAATGAATTTGCACCATTGCTTACTGCAGTATCAATTACTTCACCTACATTATTAATATTACTAATTAAAATCTTCAAATTGTTTATTACTTCATATCCTCTAAAAACCTGCTTCCCATTGATGTAATCATAATTTGGCCGTATGCTATAATTTTCGGTTTGTATATTCTTAAGAGGTATTCCCAATGCTCTTATACTATTTATAACTTCTTGAGTTATCTTAGCATTCTCCTCCTGCGCAACTTCCAATTGCAAATCTTCAGTTATAACTCCAACGACTATTTCTGCTAAATCTGGTTTTACACTTACCGTTCCTTTTCCAATAACTTTTAGCCTATTAGGTGAACATTGATCATTGTTAAAATCATTTAAACTATAGATACCTCCCTGCCCTAAAGTATGCATCCTATTTTTCCTTTCAAAAAAATTAATCATTAATTCATATTATGATAAATCACTTGAAATGTCTCTAAACTATATATATCAATATAACAATGCTTTATACTTAGAAAAAGCCTTAAACTTATTTAAAATTTAAGGCTCAAATATACTTTACTGAATTCAAAATCCTAAAAAGAATAATGTTTTTCCACCACTTCTCTTGTAAAGCCATAATCAATGATGACTGGCTTTCCATCAATCATTCCCCAACTGCTTTTCCTACAAAAATCCCCCAATAACAACCTATAATTTTTCTTCATTTTCTGCAATTCCTGAGTTTTTAAAAATTCATCCTTATTCGATACATTAAAATACTTCCATACATATAAAATATCACTTATCTCGCTTGCTTTTTCCATTATAAGTAAGCTAAAGTCACTTGAAACTTGTATAACTTTTGCAAATAACTTAGTCTGATCATTATCCGAAATAATATATTCAGCTTTATTTTGTGCTATTCCAGCTTTATTTTTTGCTATCTTCAAAACATATCCATTTCCTAAATCAAATACTTTCCTGCCAGAACCTGAACCAATATATTTATAATACCCTTGTTTTATATTAAGCATAACTTTATCAAAATCAATAGTCATTCTAGCACCTACTCATAACCATATTTTAATCTATTCGAATACTCTACATATTACATTACTCTATTCTATTAAAATTTGTTCTTATTAAACTAAACTTTATTTTTATTAGTGCTATGCAATTTCTTATATAGATTAAAATAATAAATCAACATTTGAATCTCTAGCAAACCAAGTGCTCAATTAAGAGCATAATATAGAAACTTAATTTCAATATATTATATATACTTATAAAATATTTTGTTAATCCATTGGTTTTATATGAATATATTAAGCACAGTCAATATTGTTAACCATATTTTCATATCGAGTTGACAATCTTAAATATTAATTATATACTTGTCTTGAAATTATTTAATAAATTGGGGCGTGGTAAAATTATATGGAAAAATTAGCAGAAGAAATTATTAACGGAAGACGATTAACTAGATCTGACGATTTAGAATTTTTATTAACTTGTGATTTAAAGAAAATTTGTGATGGTGCTAATAAAATTCGTAGAACACTATGCGGAGAAAGCGTGGACCTTTGTACAATTATTAATGGTCGCAGTGGAAAATGCAGCGAGAACTGTAAGTTTTGTGCTCAATCAAACCACCACAAAACAGAAATTAAAGAATATGATTTTTTAGATCCTAATGTAATTTTAAAAGACTGCAAAAAAAATGAAGCTAATGGTGTACATAGATACTCTATTGTTACAGCAGGAAGAGCTTTAGTTGGGAGCGATTTTGATAAAGCTGTACAAGCATACAAAATGATGAATAAAGAATGTTCTATCAACTTATGTGCATCTCACGGTTTTTTAAGCGAAGAACAATTTGTACTTTTAAAAGAAGCAGGAGTCACAATGTACCATGCAAACATAGAAACTTCTAAAAGAAACTTTCATAATATTTGTACTACTCATTCATATGATGACAAGATTAAAGAAATTAAACTAGCGCAAAATGCAGGTTTAAAAGTTTGTTCCGGTGGTATTATAGGAATGGGTGAAACTTGGTATGACAGAATTGACATGGCTATAAGCTTATCAGAGCTTGGAGTTATATCTATACCAATAAATGTATTAATGCCTATCAAAGGTACTCCATTAGAAAATTTAAAAAGGATTTCTAATGACGATATCTTAAAAACAATTGCAATTTTTCGTTACATAAATCCAACAGCTTATATTCGTATGGCTGCCGGAAGAACTTATTTTGAAGATGGCGGAATAGAAATTTT
Source organism: Clostridium sp. YIM B02500 (assembly GCF_022324665.1). Taxonomy (NCBI): domain Bacteria; kingdom Bacillati; phylum Bacillota; class Clostridia; order Eubacteriales; family Clostridiaceae; genus Clostridium; species Clostridium sp. YIM B02500. The sequence goes on from NZ_JAKGTE010000036.1 coordinate 45,884, forward strand.
TCAATCTGGAGCTAATGCAACGATAACTGGCGATATGTTAACTACTATAGGTAACAATACATGCCAAGATAAAATAATGTTGCAAACACTCGGTTTTTCAATTTAAAAAGAATTATAGAAAAGAAATATACTATATAGAGGAGATTTAAAATTATGGAAAATATACGTAGAACTAACGCGCGTCAGTTGACAACAATCGGAATAATGAGTGCTTTTATATGTACATCTGCACCATTTTCAATTCCTATTGGTATAGTACCAATTACATTAACAAATTTAGCGATTTACCTTACTATATATATAATAGGAAAAAAGGAAGGAACAATTACTTATCTTATTTATCTTCTCATAGGTGCATTGGGATTGCCAGTTTTTTCAGGATTCTCTGGGGGATTTACTAAATTAGCAGGGCCAACAGGTGGATATTTAATTGGCTTCGCTTTTATGGCATTTATAAGTGGAATATTCATTGACAAATTTCCTAATAAAATTTTTATGTGCTTTTTAGGTATGCTGATAGGTACACTAGTAACCTACATATTCGGAACAGTATGGCTAGCATATGTTGCACATCTACCATTTAATAAGGCTCTAGCAATTGGTGTTCTTCCATTTATTCCTGGTGACCTTGCAAAGATGGTAGTTGCAGCACTAATAGGGCCTCAGATTAGAAAAAGAATTAAAAGCGCTGGATTATACTAGTTAAAAATATATGTATTAATGAAAAAGGAGCTTCTTTATATTATAAAATTAAAGAAACTCCTTTATATTATAAATCAATTAAATTCACTTCTACTTTTTTCTGACTTCCCTAAATATTCTCTCACTTATCTCTTCAACCTCTTCATTATTCAATCCTTTTCTTTTAATAGCATTAGCAAATATATTTGTCATTTGCTCCCAATCACTAATTTTCTCTGAATGTAATTTTATCTCTTCTAATAACTCATATACCTTTTTATTCATACCATTACTCTCCTCGTCAAATCTACTATATTATTATAACAAAAAAATAAGAATCATAAACAATATTTCTAATGTCCATGATTCTTATTAATTAAACCTCTTTATGAGAAAAGTCTGTAATTATTTTATTATCATCGTCTTCTGTTTTCTTTATTTTACCTAATTTAATCTTAATAGTTAGTGTCATGTCTTTCCTCTTCCTACATACTAGTTAACGTGAATAATTAATCTTTATATAAGTGTTATTTATTATTTTATAATTGAACTTCGCTTTTATACTATCAATACTCGATATCTTTTCAATATAATACATATCTGCTAAAGTTAAATCTCTTAACTCTGCAACAAATTCGAATTTAGAACACTTTTCCAAATTATCATTTATAACTTTCATGATTTCATTATGTATCTTCATAGCATATCACCTCTCATATATATTAACTTAAAAAAAACTATCTTATTTACTTTTAGCTCTATTACATTTAATTCCAAAATATAAAAAACCAATCAAAACTAATTAAAAAAATTAATTAGTTTTGATTGGTGGGTTGCATCATTAACTCTAAATTCTCAAGATGCCCAAATACAGAGAATTCTTCATAGTTCCCAATCTTTGTATATTTATGTTACTTTATGTCTTTCTATGTATATATTATAACAATAATATAAGAAAAATCAACATTAAATGCAATAATTACCTTACAATATTTATTACATATTTAAAGGTAATTATTAAATTTATAAAAAACTTTTTTTACTGTCCTTAAATATCATATTTAAGTTTATTTTAATATAATGTTTATATTGAATTAACATATTTGTTATAATTTTGTAATAATTATCAGATATAATAGGGAAATAAGATAATTTCTTATTAATTATTTATCCTTCTATATAAAATCGTTTATGGGTAACTTATTACGTATTGTAATAAGTTACCCTTGTTAATTTTATAATTCTCATATAGATAGCCTAACTAAGACCTGGTCTTATGCATATAAATCGCTGAAATCATAAATATTTTGATTCCGAAAAGCTATGAAAATATCGCTGAAGGTTCTAAGCAGCAGGTTGTGTCCCATCTTAGCATGCTCCAACTTTCAGTTTGACAAGCTAAAATGGAACAACCTACAGCTAAGAACCTTTAACAGCTCAT
>NZ_JAKGTE010000037.1:0-47908 GCF_022324665.1 Clostridium sp. YIM B02500
CGAAATTATTATATCACAAAGGGATGACTTATTTATTTTTTACAAATTCTGTTTATTCAACAACCTATTTATAAAAAAAAAATGGCTAACATGTTTTTATTAATATGTTAGCCATTTTAATTAGAGTTTTATTGTAGCTTTTCTAAATCTCTCTATATGCATTGCTAGATATGCTATTTCATCATCTGAAACTTTCTTTTCTAGCTTTAAAACTAATATTTTTGCTACACCCTTAGATACTTTATATGATAATTTATATTTTGATTTTATTTCTTTTATAAAGTCATTTTCAATAGATATGTCATCTAAAATTCTTTTAATTGCAAATCTCAAATGTGTGAGAAATCTGGCATAATCTAATGATGTTTTGTCTATTTTTATTTCAGTTTTTGCTTCTACGTATTCAATTATTGAGTTTATCAAATGTGTATTCTTTATAGTATTGGATAGCTTACCTGAATTTCTAGCAGAATGGATATGTAATGCTATGAATCCAATTTCTCCTTCTGGAATTTTTACCTTTTTTTCATTTTGTAAAACTTCCGCAACTTTTTCTGCTAACGAGTATTCTTGTGGATATAATGCTCTAATTTCCATAAGAAATGGATTCTCTATTTCCTCTTTGTCCGAAAGCCTTTTCACTGCAAAATTTAAATGATCTACTAATGCAACGTGTATTCTCTCATCCAAATTTTCCTTTAATTCATTTGCAACATATGATATCATCTTTTCGCATAGCACAAAAAATTCTTCATCAACATTTTCGATTACTTGTTTAAAGTTTCTTAGGTTATCCTCATCTTCAATAACAAATATCTTTTCAACCTCAGTACCCTTTTCAATGGTATCTCCAGACTTTCTACCGAATCCAATTCCCTTTGCAAAAAGTATTCTTTCCTTTCCATTCATGTTTACGGAAACTATATTGTTGTTATAAGATTTTATTATCGTTGCTGGATCAATAATTTTACTCATATGACCACCCTTTTTATTATTTATAGAACTTTCTAATCTTTAGCAAATCACTTATCATCTGAATTAATACATTATTTAGAAAATATAAATGACATTATTAATCTTATAAAACGATTCTATCATTAACCTTATTATTTAAATACTTTACTTATTTTTAGCCGTTAGTATCTATTATGATTCTTTTAAACCATATAAATCTAATATATTAATAATAGCTTAATATATTATTTATTGTAAAGCACAGATTTAAGAAATCTTAAGATATAAATAGAAAGCAGATTCCTAAGAATCTGCTACATTTCATAACTCACTAATATAATAAATGGACTAATATAAATATATTAATTAAAATTCCATTTATTACTCAATATTTAATATAGAGTATTAAGAATATTCTACTAAGAAACATTATAAATAACTATGCTAAAATCCTTTATTAAAATTCCTATTTTACATTTTCTTTTCTTAATTCTTGCCTTCCAGCAACATATACAAATGGAAGATATATTAATATACTTACAATTAAACAAATAAGAGCTGTAACTCCACCCATGATTGAGTTCGTAGATATGATTGCTCCCAAAATTGGCGGTGTCGTCCATGTTGCCATTATTGCTACCTTTGGAACAAACCCAATAACTGTTAATATATATGCTATGGTTAATGAAACTATAGGAGATAATATAAACGGAATAAAATAGATCGGATTTAAAACTATTGGTGCACCATATATTACTGGTTCATTTATATTAAATATTCCTGGTGCTATACCTAAATTTGCAATGGCCCTTTGTTGTGCACCTGCTTTTCTACCTAATACATATATTGCAATCAATAAAGCTATTGAGGTTCCTGCTCCTCCCATATTTACATATGAATCTAAAAATTGACTATTTAATATATTTTCTGGCTGTAATCCATTTGTTATTGCTTCTGTATTAGCTAAAAGTAATGGAAGTAATAATGCATTTATTACTGGTGCTAGTATATTTGAACCATGTAAACCAAAAAACCATAATACATGTACCAATAATACTATTACAAATACTCCTAAAAAGCTTCCTGCAATTAATTGTAATGGTTTCTGTAGAGTAAAGAATAATGCCTGATGTATATCTGGTACACTCATAACTATAAATAATTCCTTAATTCCCGCTGCTAATGCTAAAATTATTATTGTTGGTAACAATGCTGCAAATGATTTCGAAACTGCTGGTGGTACTCCACTAGGCATTTTTATTACTAATTTAGGATTGCCGATTAACTTTACGAAAATCTCTGTAGATACTAATGATACTATCAATGAAATAAATAAACCTTGTGCCCCTAAAAAAGTTAATGGAAATGCTCCTCCATCTGGTGTCGTTGCATATAGGATCATCGATGCCGCAACTGATACTATTCCAGCTCCTAAGCCATCCTTATCATACGATCTTGCTAAATGATATGATATCGTAAATACAACTAATATTGACATAATTGCATAAGAACCATTCCATATAGATCCTCCCCAGCTTTTCCAACCTGCTGGCAATAGCCAATCCATGAAATTTTGATACCATTGAAATCCTATATTATTGAACAATACTGCAAATGCACCGGCCATTATAATAGGTGTTATTGTAGCAAATCCGTCACGTATAGCTACTAAATGTCTTTGCGAACCAATCTTAAATGCAATTGGAACAAAGTGCTCCTCCATCCATTCAAAAAATTTATTCATAATTATTTCCTCCCCATATCTAAGATTTATTTGAAATAAAGTCAAAACTCATCCATGGCTCTATATAGTCTAGTATAATATTTACCTAAACATTACTTTCTCTCTTCGCTTTATTAATATAATAAGCACCAATTGTAGGTGAAATTTCATCATCTACTATATACTCAATAACTATATTTTCTCTTAGGTACTTTTCAAAAGATTTCCTTAATATCTTTGCTTTTCTTATAACCCCACCAACCAAGGCAATAGAGCAGCTTTCAAATTTTAATTTTCTATACACATTTATAACAGTCTTAGCCAAATCTATGCCTTCATTAACCAATATTTCTTCAGCTATCTTATTTCCTTCCTCGCCCAATATTGAAACTACTTCTGCCAAAGATGCTATCTCGTCCTTAGTAGAGGAATATACAAAAGTTACTACTTCGCCTATTGATTTAGCACCTAACCTTTTCATAATTCTCGTAGTTAATTCTGATTTGGGTAAAGAATTTTCTTCTTCAAATATCATTCTTTTTATAGCATCAATTGATATTTTATATCCACTCCCTTCATCTCCTAATAAGTTGCCCCATCCCCCACACCTTACACTTGAATTATTTTTAACTCCAAATGCTATCGATCCAGTTCCTGCTATTGTCAATATTCCATCATTCCCCCTTAACATAGCTTTTAGGGCTATTTCAGCATCGTTCATAAGTACACAGTCAGTCTTAAGTTCATTTTTTATTGTATCTTTTATAATTTTTGCATTATCTCCGACTTCCGATCCTGCAATGCCAAGATATAAATCTACAAGTTCGTCTTCTTTAAGAACATCTATTATTTCTCTTATTGAATCTACTATATTATTTAGTGCTTTTTCTCTATTATTTAGCAAATTTGCGAATCCTTTTACAGAAGTAACTATAATATTTCCTTGAAAGTCATAAGCTACTGCTTCCGTTTTTGTTCCTCCACCATCCACACCTATAATGTATTTCATATCATCACTACCTTTTCCTTAACATTAAGTAAATAAGTAATTAGGCTAACATATGTTGTTATTAAATTTTTCATGTATTTCTATAATTTCAACTGCCATAGACTTTAATGTCATACTAGTCATAAAGTGATCCTGAGCATGAATCATAAGTAAAGAAACTTCTGTTTTTTCTCCTCGTGCTTCCTTTTGTATTAAATATGTTTGAACATTATGTGCTTTTAATAATTCTGCTTCTGCTTGTTCAATTAATTTTCTTGCTCCATCTATATTCCCACTTTTAGCGCATTGAATAGCTTCCATTGAATAACTTCTAACTTCTCCGCTATGCACTATAAGATTCATTATTGTTTCTTCCACAATGTTTCTCTCCTTTTCAATTATTTATTTTTTATAAGATCTAGAGCTCTTTCTAAGACTTTTTCTCCATTCATTGTTCCATAATCAACTGTATTAATTACTTCTACAGATATATTCTTATCCGATAAATTAGCTTTAAATTTTGATAATAAAAATCTAACCTGAGGCCCCAGTAACAAAACATCTATCTTACCTATATATTCTTTAACATCTGCCTCTCCTACAGCTTTTATATTACATTCAATCCCTTTTTCTTCAGCTGCCTTTTCCATTTTCGAAACTAATAAACTTGTGGACATTCCAGCTGAACAAACTAATAATATATTCTTCATTTTTAACCTCTCCTTGGATATTTTTATTTACTAGCATTCATCTATTACACTATTATATAAAGCAAGTTTTATACCAATATTATATTTATACATAAATAAATATAAATCATCTCATAATCGCACAATTCATGAATCGAAGTGTGCAACTTAAAAAAAATAGTGTGTAATTTAACTTACACACTGCTTTGGCTCTTACACAGTAACTATATTTTCCTTAACAATTCTCACTATATAAGCGATCTCATTATCTCCTATATTTATATTATATACACGCTCCAAGTCTTTTAAAATTTTCTTAATCAATGAAAATTCACTATTATACATATGGCGATAATTTTCTAAATCTTTGAATTTTAATTCTTGACCACCATGCTTTAATTTATCTATAAGAAAAGTGATATGAATTAAAATTCCTATCTGTGCATCATGCTGAATTCTCACTTTTAAATTTTCTTCTATTTTTCTTATTACATCTCTAATATCTGAAAATACCTTTATTAAATTTAATTCATTTAATTCAATACTTAATGCTTTTCTAACTTTTAGAAAGTCATATTCAATGTCCACTAGATTCTCCAAATAGTTTATTCCCTCATTCAAGAAGACATCTTGTGCTGGTATAAATTGAACATCTTCAATAACTATGTTTATAGTTCCCACAACTGCTAATATTATAAACTTCTCTTTTAGCCTATTTACTTTTCTAAAAAACTCTTCCCTATCAGAAATATTAAGCGGTATAATTTTTACTTTTTCTATATTCTTTAAATTATTACCTATTCTTATCTTTATTCTTTCTGCTGCTCCTTCGCCTGTAAAGCATGTGGTTATTATAACTAGTTCTTTATTGTATTTATTGTCTTCCTTAGAAACTTGCATAGAGGACTTTCCAATATCTCTGCATAAATTATATATTGAATCCAAACTTCTCCCATTAAAAGCTTTACTTCCTGCCTCTATAACAGTTAGTGTTGTAACCATATCTATGGTTTTAATTTTTATTTCTAATTCATTACTAATTATATCTCCAAAGTTAACCAATGATCCCATATCAACAAGTAACAATATACCTTTTTCATTATATATTTCTTTAATTTTTTTCTTAGCTTTCTCTAGCATATCCTCAGCCTTCATAGTTAGTGGCATATCTAGAGCTTGCACATATTCTTCTCCTATTAAAGAATTAGCTACCTCAGCCATGCTGCTAGCTGTACTTGTTCCATGCATCATTACTAGAACTCGCGCCTTTTTCTCTAATTGTTCACTATTTTCATCATTACATGCAGCCAAAAACATAGTTATATAGCCTATTTCATCTAATGGGATATCTATATGAAATTCTTTTTCCGCAATTTTTATAATATCCATGGCCACAGCAAATTCTTCCCTATTTTCTACCCTTATAATATTAAGCTTAGGATGATATATCTTTTTTCCTGAATTAATCCTTTCGATGCTTCCCTGTAAATGAAGTGCTAACCCAAAATAAACTTTCTGATCAAAATCCCTATTTAACTTTTCAGATGCTATACTCAACATTTTTTCTGCAACTGTAGCTACTTTAATGTTTACAATTTTGGCAATCTCATCTTTTTTAACATTTGTTGTGATATTACTAATATATCTTCTAAAATATTTTTCCAAATCAATATTTAGAATATCATTTATTTCTGTCTCATTAATTCCTCGTGCCTTTAAGTTTTCCATCTTATTTTCTATTATCGAATAAAAACTTTTATTTTCCGAGCCTTCTATTTGATTTTCATGAAATTCAATATTTTTTAGTATACTATCTTCACTTGAAAATCTTAAAATATCAGCCATATCTTGAGATAAATTATCTATTTCTTTTCTGCATTCTCTAATTCTCATTATTCCTTTTTGAATTCTAGGTTGCAGATCACTTTTATCTACCAAAATATAATTATTTTTCTTAATCTTATAATTTAAAAATGCTTTAGCACAAGCTAATTGTATATCACTTTTTAATTGCCCTATATTATTAGGACAGTCATATAGTAAAAATGAAATAATCGCATTTTTACTAATATATATGCTCTTTCCGATTCTTATAGATTCTTCTGTTATGAACTCGTTTAAAAGAAGATATCTTTCCTCTAATTTTCTTTCTCTTAATGTCGGTAATACTATCACCATTGGAATTCTTCTAGTAAATGTTTTCAGAAGATATGACTGTGGATTCTCCGTAGTAGCTGCTATAATCTGCACTTCAGATTTCACCTTTTTCTCAGTATCTCCAAGCTGCCTAAAATATCCCTTATCTATAAAAGTAAATAACATTTCTTGCCCCTGTGGTGATAGCCTGTGTACTTCATCCAAAAAGAATATTCCTCCATCAGCTTTCTTTAACAAACCTTCTCTATCAGTATCTGCCCCCGTAAATGCACCTTTTTTTACTCCAAATATTTGTGCCACAACTAACTGAGGATTATCTGAATAATCGGCACAATTAAATCTAATAAAAGGAGCTTCAGCAGCTATTATTTTAGAGTCTTTAGCAAAATTGTACATTGCTTCTGCAAATAGCGATTTTCCTACACCAGTTTCACCCAAAATAAGAGCATGTAAGCCTCTAGGAGGATATAATATTGCAGCTTTCGCTTGCTGTACAGGTAATTTAAGTGACTGATTTGAACCTATGAGCATTTCAAGGCTATCTATATTTTTCACGATTATGTCCGATTTATTTTTAATTGAATTCATTTCATTCTTGTAACTTTTGATACTACTATAGATAACTGGTCGTCCTTCTTTTTTATTTATCCTTTTTTCCTTATATAATTGGTTTAAATACCTACTTATATTTGTTCGGTCTATTCCTATATAAAATCCCAGTTCATCTGCTGTTATTCCTCTTCCTTTGATCTTTTCAAGCTCAATAAGACTCTTTATTACTTCTTCCTTTCTAGGTAATCCTTTCATTTAATATTATCCCCCACTCATAAGTAGTCCACATTAAAAACATAAAATTTGTCCTTATAACTTTTAACCTACTATATAAATGCACCTATATATATTGTCCCATGTTTTTCGCTTTCTAAGATACATTTGAAATTTTCCTTTGAATTCTTCTACATAAATCTTTGTGAAAATATAACTGGATACTACCAGTTTTGAATTCATTATATAATAATATTTTTATTTCTTGCAACCATATTCTTCATATTATTATAATTGTTTAGATAATTCTGACTCTACTATAAATATGCCATATAAATCAATTTTACTAGCACAACTTTTAAAATTGCTATATTATATTATTATATAAAAATAAATATCTACTCTTTTTAAGTATTATTTATTAACTTTAACTAAGGAGGCTATTCTATGCAAGAGTTAGAAACCAGGATCGTTGATATTGATGTTGAAAATATAAGGAAAATTTTATTATCAAATGGTGCTGAAAAAGTTAAAATGGAAGATCAAGTAAATGATATATATGATTTTGAAGATGGACGTCTTTTAGATAAGAAAGGATATGCTAGAATAAGAACTATAAATGATATGATTAATAATAAAATCGTGTATTTTATGACTACCAAAAAAATGCTATCCCAGGGCAGATTTAAAGTCATGGAAGAAAATGAAGTTATAATTGATAACAAAGCTATGGGAGAAGGTATATTTAAATCTCTTGGATTAGTTCTGAAAGAATCTAATAAAAAATATAGAGAAAGCTATAAATTACTTGATTGCTTAATTGAAATTGATATTAATGACAAGAGTTTTTGTCCCTTCCCATATTTAGAAATTGAAACTACATCGGAAGAAAAATTGGAAACAGTAGTGAAGTTACTTGGATATACATTAGAAGATACAACCTCTCAAACAATATACGATATATTATCTGAAAGAGGATTGCTTAATAATGTCCCTAAAGGAATATAATTAAGTTTTTATTCCATTAACTGTAAATTTACTATGGAATTATAAGTTTATATAATGTAAAATATACATAGAGATAGGTATACTTTTAAAATGAAATTTGTTTAGTTTACTTTTAAACTAAACTTTTTTTCTTATAAAAGGAGGATGTCATGGAAAAATATGATGACATAAAATATTTAAGTCTGCTTGCTAAGCAATATCCTACTATTGCAGCGGCATCAACTGAAATAATTAATTTAGAAGCTATTTTAAATTTACCTAAAGGTACAGAACATTTTTTAGCTGACCTTCATGGTGAGTATGAGCCTTTTGTTCATGTATTAAAAAATGGTTCAGGGGCTATAAAGAGAAAAATTCAAGAGGTATTTGAAAATTCTTTAATGGACTGTGAAAAAAGAAGTTTAACCACACTTGTATACTATCCTGAACAAAAATTAGAGATTGTTCTAAGAGAAGAAAAAGATATAAATGATTGGTATAAAATTAATCTGTATAGGTTGATTGAATTATGCAGACATGTATCTTCTAAATATACAAGATCTAAAGTAAGAAAAGCGCTACCTCCAGATTTTAGCTACATTATAGAAGAATTATTACATGAAGAATCTGATAATAATGATAAACAGGGTTATTATGATGGGATAATAAATACTATTATCGAAATTGAACGAGCCCAAGAGTTCATAGTGGCTCTATCTAAATTAATACAACGACTAGTAATAGATAGATTACACATAATCGGAGATATATTTGATAGAGGTCCTAGACCAGATATAATCCTCGATACCCTTATAAATTATCATTCTGTTGATATACAATGGGGTAACCATGATATATTGTGGATGGGTGCTGCCTCAGGTAATACTACATGTATAGCAAATGTTTTAAGAATAGCAGCTAGATATTCTAATCTAGACGTCATCGAAGATATTTACGGTATAAATTTATTACCTCTTGCAACTTTTGCACTTAAGCACTATAAAAATGATAATTGCATAGCTTTAGTTCCTAAAAACACAGATGAAACATTATATGGAGCCTCTGAAATTGAGCTTATTTCTAAAATGCATAAAGCCATAACAATTATTCAATTTAAACTTGAATATGAAATTATAAAAAGAAGACCTGAATTTAATATGGATCATAGATTACTTTTAGATAAGATAAATTATAGTGATGGCACCATAACTTTAAACAATATAACTTATGAGCTTTGCGACAAAAGTTTCCCTACAATCAATATTAATAATCCTTTTGAACTTACGAGTGATGAAAAAAAATTGGTTTCTAAGCTTCAAATTTCATTTATAAATAGCGATAAATTGCAAAAGCACGTTCTATTTTTATTTAATAAAGGAAGACTATATTTAACTTATAATTCTAATCTTTTATTTCACGGCTGTATTCCTTTAAATAAAGATAAAACTTTTAAAAGTATGACTATTCATGGTGAAGAGTATAAAGGAAAAAAACTTCTAGATAAATTTGATTCTTTAGCTAGAGAAGGTTATTTCAGTACTAGAGGCAGTGCTGAAAAATTATATGGTATTGATATAATGTGGTATTTATGGACTGGAGCCTGTTCTTCTCTTTTTGGAAAAGAAGATATGACAACTTTTGAAAGATACTTTATAAAAGACAAAAGTACACATAAAGAAAAGAAAAATCCCTACTACAATTTTAGGGATTCTGAAGAAATGTGTAATATGATTTTTGAAGAATTTGGATTAGATCCATCTGAATCACGAATAATAAATGGACATGTTCCAGTTAAAAATAAATTTGGAGAAAACCCAATAAAGTGTAATGGAAAACTGATAGTTATAGATGGTGGCTTTGCTAAAGCTTATAGAAGTCAAACTGGCCTCGCAGGATACACATTGACTTATAATTCCTATGGACTTCAGCTAATATCTCATCAACCTTTCAAATCAATTGAAGATGCATTTAGTAAAGAAACGGATATATTATCTTCAACACAAATAGTAGAAAAACTAGACAGAAAAAAAGTTGGTGATACAGACATAGGAAAGGAGCTTAAAAATCAAATTAAAGATTTGAAATTATTGCTCAAAGCCTATAGAAAAGGATTAATAAACGAGGTAAGATAGCAGCCATTATCTTACCTAAAATCTAAATATGTAGAAGAAATTTATTTCCTACTAGTCTCTAACTAAAATTAGATCAATAAGTTATATTCAAAATCTTCATTAAAGACCACTTGATTATAACCTATTGATCTGATTATTTTTTATTGCACTTTTACTTCACTTTATTTAATGCTAATTATTCAGCGCGCCTTATTTCTTCAAATTGAGCTATTAATTCTTGTACTGCTTTAGTAAGATTACCAACTATTGCATGGCAACGATTTTCATTATTTAGGTATAATTGTTTTCGTCAATAGCCTGTATCCTATCTAAATATATTTCCGCTTATAATGAGTTTTTGTATCTCATTTGTGCCTTCATATATTTGAGTTATCTTAGCATCCCTCATCATTCTCTCAACATTATATTCTCTCATATAACCATTTCCACCTAACATTTGCACAGCCTCAGTTGTTACGTGCATTGCTGCATCTGTACAAGCTAGTTTTGCTTTAGCTGCAGAAACTGAGTAAGGCTTTCCTTCTTGTTTATCCATGGCAGCCTTATATACCATGTATTTAGCTTGCTCTATTTCAAGCTCTAACTCTGCCATTTTGAAAGCTAAATATTGATTTTTCCATAAAGGTTTTCCAAATTGCTCTCTTTCCTTCATATATTGCTTAGCTACTTCAAACGCTCCTTCTGCTATTCCAAGTCCTTGAGCTGCAACTCCTATTCTTCCTCCATCAAGAGTCTTCATTGCTATTCCAAAACCTTTGCCCTCAGCTCCTACTAAGTTTTCAACTGGAACCTTACAATTTTCAAATACAAGTTCTGAAACTTGTGCTGATCTTATACCACATTTATTCTCAATCTTTCCTATAGAGAATCCTTCGAATTCCTTTTCAACTATAAAAGCTGATAATCCTTTTGCTCCTTTGCTCTTATCAGTTAATGCAAATACTAAGAATGTTTCTGATAAAGGTCCATTTGTGATAAAGCATTTTGCACCATTTAATATATAATACTCACCATTCTTATCAGCTGTTGTTATACATCCACCTGCATCTGATCCTGCATTTGGTTCAGTTAATCCAAATGATCCGAATTTTTTTCCTGACAAAATGTCTGGAAGATATCTTTTCTTTTGTTCTTCAGATGCTGCATTAATTATTCCTCCTGAACAAAGAGAAGTACTTACTGAATATGAAATTCCTAATGAACCACTCACTTTTGATATTTCTTCAACTGCTAAAACATAAGATAAATAATCTCCACCAGTTCCACCATATTCCTTTGGATATGGAAGCCCTATCAATCCTAATTCCCCCATTTTCTTATAAGTGTCTATTGGAAATTCTCCACTTTCGTCATATGCAACTACTTTAGGTTTAATTTCGTTTTCTGCAAATTCCCTTACCATTTTCACTATTTTTTCTTGTTGCTCTGTTAAATTAAAATCCATCTTTTAAATCCCCCTTGTAATGTATATCTTTTTAATTCAAATATAATTTGAATTTTCAATAGGTACCCTATCTTAACGCTTAGAGCCCTTAATTTTATATAAAATATATTTACTCCCTTAATCCCATCAACTTATCATAAAATATTCTTCCATTCATTAGTCTAGGTACTCCATCCATTTTAGGTTTGAAATCCATTAAATCCAATACATCCTTTTTTAGATCTATCCCAGGCGCTATTTCTGTAAGGTATAATCCATCTTTCCTTAACTCAAATACTGCTCTCTCAGTTATATACATAACTTGTTGATCCATCCTTCTTGCATAATCTCCACTAAATGTAATTTGCTCTACATCCTTAATGAATTTTTTAGCTCTTCCTTCTTGTTTAATTTCTAATTTGCCATCTCCTGTTACTACTTTTAAGCCTCCTGCAGTGAATGTTCCACAAAATAACACTTTCTTAGCATTTTGAGTTATATTTATGAATCCACCACATCCAGCAATTCTAGGCCCAAACTTACTTACATTCAAATTTCCATGTTCATCAACCTGAGCTAGTCCTAAAAATGCTATATCGACGCCTCCACCATCATAAAAATCAAATTGATATGGCTGATCTATAATAGCTTCTGGATTTATACTCGCTCCAAAAGCTGTGCATCCTTGTGGTATACCTCCTATTGGACCGGCTTCTACAGTTAATGTCATATATTCACCAATTCCTTCTTCATTCGCAACTAAAGAAATAACTTCTGGTATCCCTATACCTAAATTTACTACCGTATCTTTCTTTAATTCCATAGCTGCTCTTCTCGCAATCATCTTTCTCTCATTTAATTGAGCTTTTTCTACACTGTTTAATGGAATTCTCATTTCACCTGTTACTGCTGGATTAAATGGGCATTCGAAGGATTGTTCATGCTCTTCGGGAGTTGAGATTACAACCGCATCTACATATATACCTGGAATTTTTATAAGACGTGGGTCTAAAGATCCTGCTTCAACTACTTTTTCTACTTGAACTATTACTTTTCCGCCATTATTCTTACAAGCTTGGGCTATTGACGTATCCTCAAGTGTAGCTATTTCTTTTTCTAATGATACATTACCGTATTCATCTGCAAAAGATCCTCTTAAGAAGCAGACATTAACTGGAATTGATTTGTATAATAATTTTTCTTCACCTTCTATATTTATTAGCTTTACTAGATCTTCTTTTGTTTTTTCATTTAATTTTCCACCACTAATTCTTGGATCCACAAATGTATTCAATCCAACGTGAGTTATTGTCCCAATTCTTTTTCCCGCAATATCTCTAAATAATTGAGAAATTGTCCCTTGTGGTAGATTATAAGCTTCTATTTTATTTTCATTAATTAACTTTCCAATTTTCGGTGCTAAATTATAATGACCTGCAACCACTCTCTTAAGTAAGCCTTCGTGGGCATAATGATCTGAACCTTTCCCCTTACTATCGCCTTGTCCTGCTGCATGAAATAAAGTTATATTTTGCGGATGATTTGTTTCAATGAAACGTTTTTCTAAAGCACAACTAAGAGTTTCAGGTGCACAACTACCAACAAATCCGCCAGTTACTAACACATCTCCATCCTTCACTATTTGTACTGCTTCGCGACTTGTTAAAACTTTTACTTTTCTCACCTATATTCAGTCCTTTCAAGATTAATTAACTGTCCTAGCGTCTTAATCTTTTAACATCCTTTAAATAGAGCCTTTCTTTTTTCTATAAATGCACTCATTCCTTCTGTTTGATCATCAGTTGAAAAACATAATCCAAATAGGTCTGCTTCAAATGCATAGGCTGATTCAGTATCCATATTTAAGCCATTATTTATTGCTGATTTAGCCAAGCTTACTGCAAATAATCCTTTTTTCATTATTTTTTGAGCTAACTCAATAGTTTTTTCCATTAGTTCTTCTGGTTCGTAAACTTTATTAACAAGACCAATTCTATAAGCTTCTTTTGCATCTATCATATCTGTAGTAAATATCAGTTCTTTAGCTATTCCTTTTCCAACTAATCTTGGTAGCCTTTGAGTTCCCGCAAAACCTGGAATTATTCCTAATCCAACTTCCGGTTGTCCAAATTTAGCATTGGTAGAAGCTAATCTTATATCACACGCCATTGATAATTCGCATCCTCCACCCAATGCATAACCGTTTACAGCAGCTATAACAACTTGTGGCATATTTTCAATATTAGAAAATACCTTTTGAGCTAGCTTAGCCATCTCTCTTCCCTCTATTGCACTTTTACTTTTCATTTCTGTTATATCTGCTCCAGCTACAAAAGCCTTTTCTCCTGATCCTGTTATGATAACAGTATATATATCCTTTCTTTCTGATATATCATTTATTACTTGTCCTAGTTCCTTGAGTGTTTGTGTATTTAATGCATTAAGTGACTTAGGTCTATCAATACAAATCACTGATATCCCATTTTCTTCCTTTACCTTAATATTTTCCATTTAATATTCCCCCTTCAAGATATATTGTATTTATATTAATATCTTTTATAATTAATATTTTTTGTTTTCGATATAATTTATATGGTGGAATTAAATTTTTAAACTTTAATCTTAATTAAACTTTAGCTTACTAGATTCTTAACTATAAATTTAATATCGCAACATATATTCATCACTCATCACTTTATAGTTAAAGGTTTTCATAGAAACAGACTTTAACTACGTTTGTTTATTATTTCAAATGCATACATCATTAATTATTTTTGCACTAATGATTCCCAAAGTATATTGCTACAACCTAGCTTCTATATTTTCTTCAACAAAATCATCATTCTTATATTTTCTAAATGACTGCTCTATTTCCTCCAATGATTTACCATATGTCTCCGGTGCACATTTATAGATAAATATACCTCCTATAATTGACGATCCTATAAACACTATGAATGCTCCTGATAAACCAAATCTTGCTAATAATATAGGGAATACAAAACCTACTATAAAGTTAGCTACCCATAAAGCAAATGCTGATATTCCCATTCCAAAACCTCTTAATCTTAATGGAAAAATTTCTGATATTAATAGCCAAGTTAATGGTCCAAGAAAGGCTTGGAAGAAAGCTATATAAACAATAGTACACATTATTACAACAAAAGGAAGCATAGATGAACCTTGTAAAACGTTTGTAACAACAGATAACGCCGTCATAGCTATAGTCGTTCCAGTTATTCCAAGTAAATATAACTTTCTACGAGGATATTTATCACCAACACATTTTACAAAAAATATAGCTGCTATAACAGACATCAACCCATTTCCTATGTTAGCAATTAATGCCACCTTTGTACCAAATCCAGCTTGTTCCAAAATTGATGTTCCATAATACATCATTATATTAATTCCAGCAATTTGTTGTGTAATACCTATTCCAACTCCAATTAAAACAATTCGACGAATCCAAGGAATAGATAAATCAGCAAATGATGCCTTGTCTAAATGCTTTTCCGCTTCAATATTCTTATTTATTTCTTCTAATTCCGCTTCTGCCTCTGCTTTATCACGAATCTGTTTTAGAACTTCTAATGCTTTTGCTGTTTTTCCATTAGATGCTAACCATCTTGGTGTTTCAGGAAGTACCATCATTCCAAACCACAATACAATTGCTGGAATAGTAGCAAGTACTATCATATAACGCCATACACCAGAATTATCTGCAAAAAGGTTTCCTAATACAGCATTTATAACATAAGCTACTAATTGTCCAGTCACAATCATCATTTCATTTTTAGATACTATGCTTCCTCTTAGGTGCATAGGTGCCAATTCTGCTAAAAATGTTGGCACAATAACTGATGCTCCTCCTACAGCTAACCCTAAAACGAATCTAGAAACAATCATAATATTTGCATTAGGTGCAATTGAACAAGTTATAGTTGCAAAAAAGAATATAATAGCTAACATTCTTATTATCTTTTTTCTACCATATTTATCAGATAGACGTCCGCCAATTATTGCACCAAATGCTGCACCTAATGTTAATATACTTGTAACAAGCCCTTCATTCATAGGTGTCAAATCTAATTGATCTGGTCGTTTCATGAAACTTAATGCTCCATTAAACACACCAGTATCATATCCAAATAGCAATCCCCCAAACGTTGATATGATTTGTATTTTCCTCAAATTGCTTTTTTTCTTAATATTATAAGAACCTTGTTCCATTCTAATTCCTCCTTATCTACTTTAAATAATTAGAATCATTCAGAATTACACAAATACTTTTATAATTTATTTTTTCATATTAATACTGTTTTTCTTAATATATTTATAAATGCTTTATTCTGATTTCAATATATTAGTAACTTATACCTATCATTAGTATGGTAACTAGATATATTGCACACTCTTTTTTAAGAAATACTAGTTACCAAACTTAATAGATTTTGTTCATTTGAAATCTTTTATGAATTTTAATTTTAAAATCCTGTTTTTTCTTTGATGTATTTTCTAGCTTTCATTGCATATTCAAATGGGTTTGCAATTGCTGGATCCTGTTCTGCTTCAACTAATATCCAGCCTTCATAATTGTTTTCATCCAATATCTTAAATATTGGCTCAAAATCTATACATCCATCTCCTGGAACAGTGAATGAACCCTCTCTTACTCCCATTAAAAAACTCATTTTTTCTTTCTTAACTTTTTCTAAAACGTCTGCTCTTATATCTTTTAAATGCACATGCTTAATTCTATTAGCATATTTATTTAATATTGCAATTGGATTCTCTCCTGAATAAACCAAATGACCTGTATCAAATAATAAATATACTAAGCTTTCATCAGTCATACTCATTAACTTATCAATTTCATCAGTGGTTTGTACTCCAGTCCCCATATGATGATGATAAACAATTTTCATTCCTTTATCTTCTGCTAACCTTCCAAGCTTATTTAGACCGTCAGCTAATAATTTCCACTCTTCTTCATTAAAATAATATTTTCCCTCAAATATTGGGGTATCCATTTCCCCTTGAATACTATGCCCTTGCTCTGATACTACTATAACTTTTGCACCCATTTCATGTAAGAAGTCCCTATGAGCTATAAATTCTTTTTCAGTTTCTTCATAAGGCTTAGTAGTTAAAAATGAACTAAACCAAGCACCTGCTATTTGAAGATTTCTTAAGTCTAATGCTTTTTTTAAAACATTTACATCTTTGGGATATTTATTTCCTACTTCAGTACCTTTAAATCCTGCAAGAGCCATTTCACTTACAGCTTGTTCAAATGTATTTTCTTTTCCTAAATCAGGCATATCATCATTTGTCCATCCTATTGGACAAATTCCTAATTTTACTTTTTCAGTATTAAGCATAACAATCTCCTCCAAAATTCTAATATACTATTTCTGATATCCTAACTGGTCTATTCTCTTTCAATGATTTAGTTGCAGCATCTCCTATTAACACAGCTTTTAATCCGTCATCCGCACTTACTGAAACATCTTTATTGTTAGCAATTGCATCTATGAATTCTGTAATTTCATCTGCATATGCCTGCATATACCTTTCTAAGAAGAAAAACAGTGGCTTTTCAGCTGCAACTCCATCCTTAGTTGATATCACCGCCTTTGAGATACTATCATTTCCCACAGACACTTGACCAAGAGATCCAAATACTTCAGCTCTTTGATCATATCCATAAGCTGACTGCCTTGAATTATCTATAACTGCCATTGCTCCATTGGCCATTTTTAGAGTTATAATAGCTGTATCAATATCACCTGCTTCTCCTATTGCATTATCAACTAGAACATTACCAGCTGCATAAACTTCTACCACATCACTACCTAAAAGATATCTTGCCATATCAAAATCATGAATTGTCATATCTAAAAATATTCCTCCTGATACCTTTACATAATCAATTGAAGGTGGTTCAGGATCTCTTGAAGTTATTTTAAGAACATGTGGTTCTCCAATCTTCCCTTCCACAACCGCATTTCTTATGGCTTTAAAATTATGATCATATCTTCTATTGAAACCCACTTGATATTTAACATTTGATTTATTAAGTTCATCTATCACTTCTTTAATTCTTGCCAAATCATGATCAATTGGCTTTTCGCAAAATACATGCTTACCTGCTCTTATTGCTTCTATAGAGATTTTTGAATGAGTATCTGTAGATGAACATATAAGAATAGCATCTATTTCTGGATCTTCTAGTATCTTTTTATAATCTTTATATACACCTTGAATCCCAATTTCTCTTGCCCAATTTATTGTAGCTTCATTTAAAAATACATCTGCTATAGCTTTTACCTCTGCATTTTTAACATACTTTGAAATACTTTCTCCATGAACTTTTCCAATTCTTCCTGCACCAATAATTCCAACCTTTAACATAAATTATCTCTCCTTTAATATTTTCTTGCATTTTTAAGTTGATTTTGCCCATCTTCAAAAGCTTCATTAACAGATTTTTTTTCTGATACTTCAGCTAATCCTACATGCCACCATGATTCATATCCATCAGTCATGGTTTTTGGTAAAACTTTAATATCAATTAACGTAGAAATTTTTTGTTTTTTTGCATCAATCAATGCAACTTTTAATTCCTCTAAAGTCTTAGCTGTATATGTTTTCGCTCCGTATCCACTTGCTGCCTTAGCAAAATCTATAGGAATTAAACCTCCATTAAGCTCTTCTGTGTCTTTATTTCTGTATCTAAACTCTGTAGCAAGATTACCTATTCCATTAGACATTTGTAGATTATTAATACATCCAAATCCACAATTATCAAATAATAATACATTTATCTTTTTACCTTCTTGCAATGAAGTAATAAGTTCTGAATGTAACATTAAGTAACTTCCATCACCAACTAGTGAGTAGACTTCTTTGCTAGGTTCCGCAATTTTACACCCTAGACTTGCAGCTATTTCATATCCCATGCAGGAATACCCATATTCCATATGATATGAATTTCTATAATCAGTTTCCCACATTCTTTGAAGATCCCCTGGCAAGCTTCCTGATGCACCGACTACAATCGCATTATCATCAATACATTCTCTAATCAATCCTAGAGCCGATGTCTGAGTAATAACTCCGCTAGTTAATTCTTTAAATTCTTCCAAGCTTCTTTCATTTCTTGATTTTATAATTGGAGTGAAATCTTTTCCATATTTTATATTAATTAGCCTATCCATCTCCTCTCTCCATGCTTGTTTTGCATTTTTAATCTCCTCTTCATATGATGAAACATAATTTTCTTTTTCTAATAAATTACTAAGTTTCTCAATACAGACTTTAGCATCACCAACCACCTTATTGGAATCCAATTTACTTGCATGAAATTTTGATAAATTTATTGCTATAAAATCTACTTCTGGATTTTTAAATAAAGATTTAGATGATGTCGTAAAATCTGAAAATCTTGTTCCTATTCCTATTACTAAATCTGCATCTTTAGCAATTGTATTAGCAGCCAAATTTCCTGTTACTCCTATTCCTCCTAAATTCATATGGTGACTTCCTCTTACAGCACTTTTTCCTGCTTGCGTTTCTCCTATTGGAATATTAAACTTTTCTGCAAATCTTTCAAGTACTTCTCCAGCTTCTGAATATCTAACACCACCGCCACAAATTATTATTGGTTTCTTTCTCTTAGTTATTAATTCAACACATTCTTTAAACTCTTCATCCACAGCTATCGGTCTTGTTATTTTATGAATACGTTTTTTAAAGAAATATTCTGGGAAGTCAAAACTTTCACCTTGAACATCTTGTGGTAATGCTATGCACACAGCTCCAGTATCTGATGGATCTGTAAGAACTCGCATTGCATTAATCATTGCAGACATTAATTGCTCTGGTCTGGAAACTCTATCCCAATACTTACATACTGGCTTAAATGCATCATTAGTTGTAATTCCCATATTATAAGATTGTTCAATTTGTTGGAGTACAGGATCTGGTTGTCTACTAGCAAATGAATCTCCTGGGAACATAAGTAATGGAATATTATTCACTGTTGCAGTAGCTGCTGCTGTAACCATATTAGCAGCTCCTGGTCCTATTGATGTTGAACATGCTATTATCTTTCTTCTATTATTTTGCTTAGCAAAAGCTGACGCAACATGTGCCATTCCCTGTTCGTTTCTTCCTTGATAAACTTTTAAGTTTCCTGGATTTTCATCAAGTGCTTGTCCAAGTCCTAAAACTATTCCATGCCCAAATATAGTAAAGATTCCATCAATAAATCGTTCCTCTTTCCCATCAAATAAAATGTATTGATTATTTAAAAATCTTATTAGTGCTTGAGCTGTTGTCATTTTAATAGAATTCATCTCTTTACCTCCCTTTACTCCTCAGGCCATATTTTAGCATTCTTATTCCAAAGCCATTTATGTTCATCTACATCTATTCTATCTGTCCAAGGATTATTTTCTAGATGCCTAATCATCCAACAATAATACATTGCATATCCTGGAGCAGATGTTTGCGGATGTACATCTCCCCCAATTATTGTTGCAAAGCTATTATCTAGAATCTTATATGCTTTATCTCCATTTAAGCACAATCCAAATCCTTGTGGTTTATTGAACTTATAAAAGTAAACTTCTGGTTGAGGATGGTAATGTGGAGGATAGCTTGACCATTTTCCTGGATATGTTATAACTTCTCCAATAGCCATATTGGAATAAGGTGCATTTTTATAATCAAATATTGTTCTTACCACCCTTCTAGCTGTACCATTCCAAGTCCCTTCTCCAAAGATTTCACTCTTACATTCACTTGGTGAATATAACTTTGGTTCAAAAAATCCCAAATTTTCAGTGCTTTGAATTAATATCTCACTATCTTCACTGGCTTCAACAGTAATTCCAACTTTCTTAGGTACATGTAAACACCATGGATCCTCATCAAATACTGATTTTCTTTCAATAGACTTAGAATTTTCAAGCCAATTTATTTTCACTTGTCCTGTCAGAAGTAAGATAGCTATTTCCTTATCACTTTTTAGATATTCTCTTCTTTGATTTTTTTCTAATTTTTCTACCGTTACATCCATTAACATTTCTTTATTTTTACCATTAATTTGACATAATATATTCTCGCCATTTTCCAATCCATCCAAATTATGAACCATATTAACTCCTCCTTTTATGCTCTAGCTACCATATCTCCATATTCTTCTTTTTCTTCTTTTATAAAATTTCTTATTGCTTCCACTGTAGGCATATCTTGTGAGCAACTATGACTAGCCACTAGCATTGCTGCTGATGCACTTCCAAATTCCAATGAATCCATAATGTTCCATCCTTCTAATAAACCATATAAGAATGCTGATGCATAAGCATCTCCACCACCAAATGATTTAAGTAACTTAACAGGAAATGGCTTTATATTGTATGACTTTCCATCGCTGGTATACGCAGTAGATCCTTCTTTTCCATGTTTAATTACTACTATTTTGTTTCCATAATCTAACCATCTTTTTGCTGTTTCTTTATCTGAACTTTTCTCACCAGCAATTAATTTTTCCATCAAATCAAATTCTTCTCGTGATCCCATTACAATATCACTTTGTTTTCCTACTATAGAATAGTATATAGCTATTTCATCGCTATTTTTCCAATTATACTCTCTATAATCTACATCAAATATTATGACTGTATTATTCTTTTTTGCTAATTCCAGCGCTTTCAATGCTGCTTCTCTTGACGGACTTTTGGCAAGAGCTGTCCCAGATATTACTATGGCCTTAGTCTTTTTTATATATTCTTCGTCTATTTCATCAACATTCAATTCTAAATCCGCAATTCCCTGTCTATACATTAGTATACTGCTCTCTGTTGGGCTTGCTATTTCAGTAAAAGTTAGCCCTAAATTTTCTCCATTCTTTGAATACTTTATTTGAGATGTATCTATACCTTCATTATCGAAATAATTAACAACAAATTCTCCAAACTGATCCTTTGATACTTTGCCAATGAATCCAATTTTTTTACCTAATCTTGCAAGTCCAACTGCAATATTAGCTGGTGATCCTCCTAAATATTTTTTAAAAGTACTACTTTCAGATAAAGGCTTGTTAATATCTATAGGATTAAAATCAATTGCGACTCTTCCTATAGGTACTATATCCAGTTTTCTTGCTTTATCAAATTTAATATATTCCATTTATAGTTCCTCCTTATGCTTTATTTGAACTGCCAAAGATTTCTATGTGCTTTTTAACATTTTCGTAGGCAGCCTTAATCTCTGTTTCATGTAATTTAAAATAATCATAATCCTCTAATTTCTTGTTCAATTCTTTCACGCTTTCCTTAACTGAATTGAATGTAGCTGTTGCAATATTTATTTTTTTTATTCCCATTGTGGCACACTTTTTAAAATCCTCCGCTGATATTCCAGATCCTCCATGCAGAACCAACGGTATTAGCATGTTATTTTGTAAATTTTTAAGTACGTCAAACCTCAAATTAGGCTCTCCAGTATATACTCCATGAGCATTGCCTATTGCTACAGCCAAAGCATCTATTTCTGTATTTTCAAAAAACTTTTTAGCACTTTCTAACTTAGTCACTTGAATCTCTATTTCTTCACTTCCATCTTCACTGCCACCAACATGTCCAATTTCAGCTTCAACTGATGCATTATATAATTTTGCTATGCTTGATATTTTATTAGTTATTTTTATGTTTTCTTCAATATCTAAATGTGATCCATCGATCATTACTGATGTAAATCCTAAATCTAAAGCCTTCTTTACATTCTCAATTGTAGCTCCATGATCAAAATGTACTCCTACTGGCACTTTTGAATTTTCAGCAGCTTTTACCATCATTGGACCAATAAGCTCTAAAGGTGAATATTTTAATCTTACTTCAGCTATTTGAAGTATAATTGGAGATTTTAATTCTTCTGCTGCCTTTATGACTCCCATAACCATTTCCATATTAGCAACGCTAAAACTTCCAACCGCATAATTTTCTTTTAAAGCACTTTTTAAAAGTCCTCTCATATCTACTAATGGCATTTCATTTACCTCCAAAGTGCTTTATATATAGAAACAATATCTTCATGTGTAATATTTTTAATTGTATTGCTTGGACTACCGCTTTCAATTGCATCATCAGCCATTTTATCTAAATTATCGAAAAACTTGTTCCGGTCTATTCCATACTCTTCTAATGAAGGTATTTGAAGCTCCTTACACAAACCGTTTACAGCATCAACAAATTTTTTTGAAGCAATTTCATCTGATGTTTCCTCATTAACAATTTTTATATTTCTAGCAAGTTCAGCAAATCTAGAGTAAGCACCGTCTAGTACAAATGTAAGACATTCCTTCAACAACATTGCATTAGATATTCCATGTGCCACATGAAATAATGCACCTATTGGTCTGCTCATTCCATGCACTATTGTTACAGATGAATTGTTAAAAGCAATTCCTCCTTCTAATGCCGCAATAGACATTTGAGTACGTGCTTCTTCATTTTTAGGATCTTTAAATGCTATAGGTAAATATTTAAATATTCTTTTTACAGCAGAAATTGCAAATACATCGGAAAGTGGTTGGGATTTTTTTGATGTATATGCTTCAATTGCATGTGTTAAAGCATCTATTCCTGTCGCTGCTGTAGTTTTTGCTGGAGCTGTCATTGTAAATATAGGATCTATTATTGCTAGCGTCGGAAGTAATGAACTTCCCTTTATAAGCATTTTTACATCATTTTCTGTATCTGAGATTATCGTAAATTGAGTTGCTTCTGATCCTGTTCCTGCTGTAGTTGGTATTGCAACCACTTTGGGTAATTGATTTGTTATCTGTTTTCCCATATAGTCTGATATCTTCCCGTCATTACTAGTCATCATTGCAATGGCTTTCGCCGAATCTATTGGACTTCCTCCTCCAATAGCTATAAGAAAATCACAATTTTCTTCTTTAAATATTTCTACCCCCTTTTCTACCATTAAATCAGTTGGTTCACCATTTATATCACTATATATCTTGTAATAAATTTTCTCTTCCTCTAATATGTTTGTTAACATTTTTACATTTCCTAAACTAACCATAACGCTATCAGTAACGATTAACGCTTTCTTACCTAATAATTTTAGATATTCTTTACTATCGATGAGAGCTTTCCCTCCTGTTAATATTTTCTTCGGCATCATGAACTCATTTGACATTTTAGTCACCCCTCTAACTTTTGATTAACTATTGATTACCTTTTGATTAACTTATTGTTACTTTATGATTCAATTATAAATATGTTTTTATCACTTGTCAATAATTACATATTGGTTTTTGTAACTTTTTTCTAAATATAAAATTAAATTCTATAATTACTTTCACTTTTAAATTCTTTGGTTTATAATATTAAATTAATAATAGTAATTCTATTTTGACTTATGGGAGTGAATTTTAATGCGTTCTAAGAGAATTGATTTAATAGAAAAGTACATATATAAGCATAAAACTATCTCTATTGATAAACTATGCGAAGAATTTAAGATGTCAAAAAATACAATTCGTAGAGATATAGATACTTTAGTCGATAGAGGCGTAATAAAAAAAGTTTATGGTGGAGTAACTGTAAATAGTAGTAATAAGGAACTTTTATCTTTTGAGGAAAGAACAATAAAAAATAATTTTGCTAAATTATCTATTGCTGAGAAAGCATCACAATTTGTTGAAGATGGCGATTCTATTTTCATAGATTCAGGCACAACAACTTTTAATATGATTGAATATTTAAAAGATAAGAAGAACATTACTGTTTTCACAAATAACTTAAATGTCATAGTCCAAGCAATTCCATATGAGAATATTGAAATAATTTGTCTTTCTGGAAAACTAACTAGAAAAACATCTTCTTTTACTGGGTTAACTGCTCCTGATATATTATCAGCTTATAATTTAAATAAATGCTTTATGGCTTGCACAGGAATATCACTTGAAAACGGTGTCACAAATACCTCTCCAGACGAGTATAAAATAAAAAAAGCAGCAGTATCTAAAAGTTCTAAATGCTTTTTATTAGCTGATACCTCAAAATTTGATGTTGTATCTTTGATGACATTTTGTGATATAAAAGATCTTGATTATGTTATAACAAATGATTGTCCTCCAGAAAAGTATGCAGACTATTTTCATAATTATAATATTGAACTTATAGTAACTAATGAAAAATAGAGATAGCAGTTTTTAATCTGCTATCTCTTTCATAAATCTTCTTATTATACATTTACAAAATCCTTACCACTTATTTCACATATATCTTCAATAGATATAAATGCTATTTAAATGCCCTCTTTTCATTGAATCATTATATATATCTTCTCTAACTTTTTCTAAAATCATTTATAGTAATACTCAATTCTAAGATAATCATCACTTATATACTTTGTAATACTAATTTGCAAAAGTCTTTCCATTTAAATTTCAGAAATTATTTCAATCAAATCATTTACTTTATAATCGGCTTCTGACTGATCTATGTAGTAATCTCTTGGCTCCAAAGCTACAACTGTTAGCCCTGCTGCTTTTGCTGCTCTAATTCCTAATGCTGAATCTTCTACTGCTAGAACTTCTGTTTCCAGTAATTCTAATGCTTTTATAGCTCTAATGTAGATCTCTAAATCTGATATCTTTATTGTATATCCTTTTCAATTTCACTGAATGCAAAAATAAGCTTAATGAAAAGTGTAATTCACTTTTCATCAAGCTTATTTTTTTCTATTTAATTTTTGAAATTCTATTTTAACTCCATCAATTATAATTGTAATAAAAGTAATTATATCTTATTTAATACTTACGGTCCTGAATTCAATCCTATCACTTCTATGATGTGCTGTTGAAAATTCAAAAGGCTGGCCATTGTCTAAAAAGCCCACTTGTTCTACTTCCAATATTGGAAAGTTATTTTCTATTTCTAGATACTCCTGTTCCAACTCATTTGGTAAAATAGCTCGAATAATCCTATGAGCACTTTTTATTTTAAGTTTAAGATTTTTTTCAATGTAACCATAAACTGAACTCGTTAAAATATCATTTTTTATGCCAGGTATAAGGCCTATTGGCATATATGTATACTCAATTACATATGGACTATCATCCGCGTATCTAGTTCTTATTACATAATAAACAAAGTCATCAATAGTAATTTTTAGCTTAGTTGCAATTTCTTCCGTTGGGTGAATTACTTCGAATTTTATAATTTTAGATGTTACTTTTCTATCCTTATGAGCTTCTGAAAATCCTTCAAATTGTTTTGCTAGACTTAATTCCTGAACCCCTTCTTCATCAAGAGCTTTTACAAATGTTCCAGAACCTCTTCGCTTTATTACTAACCCTTGAATTACTAGTTCATCAACAGCCTTTTTTATTGTTATTCTACTAACCCCATAATATTCACACATTTCTTTTTCTAAAGGCAACTGTTCATTAGGATTATATTCACCATTCAATATTCTATTTCTTATGTCTTCAGCAATTTCCTCATATTTTGCCATTATATTCACCTTTCTCCTTACGGTATAACTTATATACATGTTTATCATATCATTTATATATTAATTATATCATTTCTATACATCATTAAACACTTAAATTAAGTTTAATTATACAAATTATAAGGCAATTATATATGTTCAATAAAATAATATTTATATATATAAATTATTAGTATCTTTATTCAATTAAAATCTACTGTTTATAATGACTTTACTAGTTGTGTTAAGCACATCTAATAAAAAAATCACTGAACATCATAACTCTAACACACAATTCATATTAAAATATGATATAAATTGTACAAAAAAAGAAATCATTCTTGATTTCCTTCAAAATAATAAAAACTATATTAAAAAACTCACCGTTATTTTAATATAGTTTAAAATTTTAATTTCACCTATTTTACAATTACTTAATTGCATTTGCCATTTCTTCATCTATTATTACTGTTACATCTTTATGCATGTGTAACATAGTTGCCGGATTATGAGTTGTAATATTTCCTTTAAATAATCCTTTTATTGCTTCTGCTTTATCTTGACCTCTTACTAACAATACTATTTTTCTAGCTTTCATTATTTGACCAAGTCCCATAGATAAAGCTTTAGTAGGTACTTCCTCTATAGATTTGAAAAATCTAGAATTTGCCTCTATTGTAGTTTTAGTTAAACCTGTTACATGAGTTTCTGCTATTAAAAAATCATCTGGTTCATTGAATGCAATATGGCCGTTAGCACCTATTCCAAGGATTTGTATATCAATACCACCTAATTCATCCACTTTTTTATCATAATTCTTAGCTTCTTCATCAAGGTCTTTTGCTAAGCCATTTGGAACAAATGTATTTGCTTTATTTATATTAACATGATTAAATAGCTTTTCATTCATAAAATATCTGTAGCTTTGAGGATCTTCTCCTCCAAGTCCAACATACTCATCTAAGTTTACTGTTTTTATATTAGAAAAATCTATTTCTTTATTTCTGTTCATTTCTATAATCTTTTTATATAAACCTTCAGGAGTACTTCCTGTAGCCAGTCCTAGGACAGCATTTGTTTTCTCAGAAATTACCTCCTTAAATATTTTAGCTGCAACTTCACTCATTTCTTCATAATCTTTAACTACTAGTAACTTCATTATTATTACGCTCCTTTGATGTTAATTTTTTAAACAAACCCTGTATCTATATTTATCTCCTCTCGCTATTGTTATGGTATATTCAACAATCTCATTTTGCTCATATGCTATTCTTTCAAACTTTAATCCTGCCTGCCCTTGAGGTATTTCTAAATAAACACTTTCTAATTTATTTATTAAAACACTTTCTATTACTTCTTCAGCAGATGTAATGTTAATATTAAAAGTATTTTTTAATATCTCATATAATGGATTTTCTTCTATCATATTCCTAGTAAGCTGCTTAAATCTTTCATACGGCAAATAAGTCATTTCATATATCATAGGAATGTTATCCGCAATCCTTATTCTCGAGATTTTATACACAAGCTCGTTCTTTTCTATATTTAATTTTTTAGACACTTTGCTGTTGGCTTCCATTATCTCAAAATTTAATAATTTAGAAGTCGGATTTTTTCCACGTTTTTTCATTTCCTCTGTAAAAGATGATACCTTTATTAAATCTTGTTCTACAACTCTTGGTGAAATGAAATTTCCTTTTCCTTGAACTTTATAAATATAATTATTTTTTTCCAACTCATCTAATGCTTCTCTTACTGTAGTTCTGCTGACAGCATATTTTTTGCATATTTCTCTTTCGGAGTCCAATTTTTCATTTTCTTCCATGCTGCTTTCTATTTTTTCAATGAGAATATTCATTAGTTGAACATACAAAGGAATATTAGAATTTTTATTTATCGTACTCATAAGTGCACCTCTTTTAGTTCTAGTAGTTTTCCCAACAATTATACTATTCTTGTACACAAAAGAAAATATAAATCAAATAATTTAAAATTTCCTATAAACGCTTCTTTTAAGTACTTTCAATTCTGTAATTCCTTAAATAATTAATATTTTTCAAGTGGTAATTACCACTAAGAGAATTATAATTTATTCTTTTAATTCTGTCAACATACACTTGAAAAATTCTTTATACATGCTATATACTGAATATATAAACTGATAATGTCCACTTACTATAATATATGAAATTTGACTTAAAAGGAGAAGAAATATGTTAATAAGAAATTGTAATATAATTTACCTAGACAAGATAGAACAAGGCTCAATTCTAGTTGAAGATGGGAAAATTAAAGAGATAAATCCGTCTAATATAGATACAGACAGCATTTTAGATGCGAATGGTCTATATGTTTCACCTGGTTTTATTGATGTTCATATACACGGCGCAGGAGGCTCAGATACAATGGACGGTACCAGTGAATCAATCAATACCATTTCTAAAACTATAATTAAACACGGAACAACTTCCTTCACTCCTACAACTATGACTGTTGCTGTGGACGATATAAGAAAATCTTTAGATGCAATTAAAAGCGTAAAAGAAAAAGGTTCAGACGGTGCTCACATTCTTGGAGTGCATTTAGAAGGTCCGTTTGTAAGTCCAAAAGCAATTGGTGCTCAAAATCCCAACTATATTTTGATGCCATCTGTTTCAGCTTACAATGATATAGTTAAGGATTATGAGGATATTATTATATCTATAACATTAGCACCAGAAATTGAAGGTGCTAAAGAACTTATTAAGTATTTATCCTCAATTGGAATAGTCTGTTCATTAGGTCATAGCAGTGCTACGTATGAAGAGGCTATGGAAGCTATTGAATGTGGTGCTTGCCATGCAACTCATCTTTTTAATGCTATGACTCCTTTAACCCACAGAAATCCAGGAGTGGTAGGCGCTATATTTGACAGCGATATAACAACTGAAACTATTTCAGATGGAATTCATATTTCATACCCAGCTTTAAGAATTGCTTACAAACAAAAAGGTACTGATAATGTTTTATTAATCTCTGATTCTATGATGGCTTGCTGCATGCCTAATGGTAACTACTCCTTAGGAGGGCAAGATGTCATCGTTAATGATGGTGAGGCACGCTTAAAAAATGGCGCTTTAGCTGGTTCTGTTCTCACTCTTGATAAAGCAGTAAAAAATGTATACAAAAACTCTAATTTACCACTTTATGAAGTAATAAAAATGGCATCTTATAATGGTGCTAAACATTGTAAAGTTGATGATCATAAAGGGCAGATCAAGGAAGGCTATGATGCAGACTTGATATTGTTTGACGATGATATAAATATAAAAAAGGTATTAGTTTTAGGTAAAGAAGTATACTCAGAATAAATATTAAAGTTTTTAGCTGTATTTCTACTTTTAAAAACTCATGGAATAAAATTATATACGCAAATATATAACCAATCTACTGAACATTTAGGATAATCTATTATCATAACAAAGAGAAGACTGAGTTATTTCAAAATTAATAATAAAGTGATAAATTGCCAATTTTTAAATGGTGCATCTAAGAATCACTTTCCTTTTGAAATAGCTCAGTCATTATAAATAATTTAATACTGTAATTTATAGAATTTTTTCTCTTTGAAGATAATTACATAATGCACCTAGTTTATTAGCATCATTTCCAAATACGCATTTTTTTAAAACTGGTTTTATTTTTCCCTCCAAATCACTGCTCATAAGTATGTCGATTCTCTTATTTATTTCCTCAACATATTCTGGTCTTTCACTTATTGCTCCACCTAAAATAATAACTTCTGGATCATAAGTATATTGAATGTTATATATTCCTGCTGCCATAATAAAGTAATATTTATTAACTTCATTAATTGCTATATCATCTCCATTATTACATAAGTCAAAAACTTTAACCCCATCAAGACTTCCTTCATCCAATCCCTTTAATTTCTCAACTTTTCTTACTAATGCTGTGGTAGATCCAACCTTGCTCCAACTAGCAAATTTAAGTTCTCCCTCTAATTCACAGATTATTGAACAGTAACCAAATTCTCCTCCATGCTTATGAACGCCACCGTGAATCTTCTTATCCTTAACTATTGCTCCACCTATACCTGATCCACATACAACAAATGCTAAATCTTTATTGTCCTTCCCAGCTCCAAGCCAACATTCCCCAAGGGCTGCGCAATTAGCATCGTTTTCAAGTTCAACGTTTAAATTTGTCTTTTCATTTAAAATCTCTTTAAAGTTAGGCCCATGTATATATGGAATAGCACTTGTTCCTCCTATTACTCCACTTTCACTATCAACTGCTCCTGGAGCACTTATTGCAATTCCTTTAACATCAAATTTTCCCTTCATTTCATTGGTTGTTCTTGATAACTTAGAAAAAAATTCTTCTTTATCACTTGGAACATTAAATTTCCCATTTTCAATAAATTCTCCATTTTCATTAATTACAGACCATTTTACTGAGCTTCCACCTATATCAAAAGCCATAAATTTTCTCATTGAAAAATCACCTCTATATTTAAAATCTAGTTCTAGTATAATTCAAATAGCCATCTCAAGATTATTGTTTTGAGACAGCCATTTGATTGTCAAATATAATTTTCTATCTAAAATCCGTTATTTTTTGCAACTTCTTTAATCCATCTTCCTGATTTTTTAATTGTCTTTTTTTGAGTAGCTAAATCTACAGCAATAAACCCATATCTATTTTTATATGCATTAGCCCATGACCAACAATCAATCGGAGTCCATGTGTGATAACCAAAACAATTAGATCCTTCACTTATCCCTTTATGAAGATATGATAAATGCTCCTCATAGAACTCTATTCTATAATCATCTTCTATAACTCCATCTGCATTTATATATTTTTCTTCCCCTTCAACTCCCATACCATTTTCAGATATGTACCATGGAATGTTGTTATAATTATCTCTTATATTAATTGCTATATCATACATGCATTGTGGGTATATCTCCCATCCTCTATATGGATTCATTCTTCTTCCTGGCATTTCATAATCGTCAAAATACTTATTAGGCATCCAACCTTTTGAATCGTCGAATTTTTCTTCCTTAGCTTTTGCTCTTCTTGGTTGATAATAATTAACTCCTAAGAAGTCAATTGTGTTGTTTTTTATTATTTCTAATTCTTCTTCTGTTGATTCCCATATTACATTATCTTTGGTTAAAACTTCAACTAAATCCGTTGTAAACTCACCTTTTATAGCTGGATCCAAAAATGAATTGTTAAAGAAATCTTCTGCAAATTTAGCTGCTTTTACATCTTCTTCATTTTGTGATCTTGGGTATGAAGGCGTTAAATTAAGAATAATACCAATCTTCCCACCATTCTTACCACAATTTGATTCTTTAAACTCTTTTATAGCCTTTGCTGATGCCAAATTTAAATTATATAAAACTTGCACTGCTTTTTTCCCATCAACTATCTTTGGATAATGGAATTTATATAAATATTCACCTTCAACTACAACCATAGGTTCATTAAATGTTGCCCAATGTTTAACTCTATCTCCAAATAACTCAAAGCACTTCTTTGCAAACAATGCAAATAAATCTACTACATGTTTTGATTCCCATCCGCCATATTTATCATATAATTCAACTGGTAAATCAAAGTGGTGTAGATTCATAACTGGAAGGATATTATTTGTAATACATTCATCTATTACAGCATTGTAGAATCTTACACCATCTTCATCTACTTCTCCAGTTTCAAAATCTTTTATCAATCGTGTCCATTGAATTGATGTTCTAATACTATTTAAACCTATTTCTTTAATCAATTTTAAATCTTCTTTATAACTGTTATAAAAGTTTGATGCTACATTAGGACCTACTCCATTAAAAAATGCTTCTGGTTCTATATCAAACCAGTGATCAAATACACTATCATGCTTTTTATTAAATCGACCTTCACTTTGTGGACCTGATGTTGCTGATCCCCACCAAAAATTTTCTGGGAACTTGAATTGTATACTCATCTTATGCCTCCTATATTTCTTTATTTAAATTATGTTATTTTCTCCATACGTTAAATATTTATAAAATGAAATAGTATTTTCTTCTATAACATTGCTGCACCAATAAGACCTGCATTATCACCAATTTGCGCTATTCTTATATCAACAATAGATGGATCTGAAACCTTAGTCTTAGTGCACTCAATAATTTTAGGTAGCAAGTAAGTATTATATATTAATACTGCTCCACCAATAACTACAGTTTCTGGATCTACTACAGCTATCACATTAGCTATACCAATTGAAATATTGTTAATCCATTTTTCTATTACCTGGACAGCCTTTTCATCATTGCTTTTATATAGATCAAACACTTCTTTTGTGCTTAATGTTTTTCCATATGCTTCTGATGCTATTCTAGCTATATTTACACCACTACATTGTCCTTCAAGCCCGCCTTTATTTGTACCTGCATGACTATACTTGTCCTCATTTATTATCATGTTGTAGATTTCTGCTGTTTGACTATGTGCTCCATTTATAATCTTCTTATCAATAATTAATGCACCGCCTACTCCAGTAGAAACCGTTATATAAAATACCGATTCGCATTCTTTAGCACTTCCAACTAAGCTTTCTGCAAGCCCTGCTACATTAGCGTCATTATTAACTTGAACAGGTAATCCCAATTTCTCACTTAGATATTCTTTTATATTAAAGTTTTCCCATCCTTTTAAATTAACAGGGTTTAATAATTTACCTACTTTTAAGTCTAGTGGTCCTGGTGCACCTACTCCCACTTTTTCTATTTCATAACTGCTCCATTGTCCCTTTATTTGATTAACTAATTTATTTAAGTTATAAGCCGCCCCCTTTTGCACTTCGTTTTCAACTTTAAATATTTGTACTATATCTCCTTCTTTGGATATAACTGCTGCTCTTAAATTTGTACCACCTATGTCTATTCCTATAAAAAACGATATTTTAATCTCCTCCTAACTATATTAATAATCATTTTGGTATTTATTTTATTAATATAAATTACTCTCTTATATTCAATTATATAACACTATATATCACTTATCAATAATATGTTATGTCATTTAATATATAAAAATATTATTTTTCATTCTTACTTTATAAATCGAATCCAATTTATCTGTTTTTATTAAAAGGAAAAAGATAGATAATATATCTATTACTAAATTCACTGTATTGAATACTTCAATCTTATACTATAGCTATTCCATAAATTCTACTTAATCCTCGTATTTTCTTTTAAATACTAATATTTAAAAGAAAAGAGTATCAATTTTATAAATTAATACTCTTGCTCGTAGTAGTTTTTATTCTTCCATTAATTGCATATATTAGTTTATCTTAATTACCTAAGTTTTGTACAGACAAAACCATAGCATTTTCCAAGTTATAGTTTCTCAAAAATAAATAAAGGATAGTGCCCAGCCTTAATGAATAATTTTACCTTTGGTAATTATATGCAAATATAGCTTTTACCTTTGCAGGAAATCTAGATAATTGACCGCCAAAAAAATTAAACTTTAAATTTATCAACTTCTTCAATCATTTCATTCATCATACTATTCAGTATTTGTGCTGCTGAAGCCACTTCTTCAGTTGAAGCATTCATTTCCTCTGAAGATGCTGAAATTTCCTCTGAGGATGCTGAAACTTCAACCGAAATAGAAGATAAACCTTCTACTTTGGTAATAATAGAATTTTTATCAGTTTCTATGTTCTCTGCTGAATTTTTAACAATTTCAATTTTGGGAATCACTTCATCAACAGCTTCTATAATTTTTTTAAAGGATATTATTGAATTTTCTATTACATTAACCTGATTTATTAGCTCTTGATCCATGTTAACAGAATCTTCAACTATAACGTCAGTTTCTTTAAATATTCCGCTTATTAATTTACTGATGCTTTCTGATGACTCTTTTGATTGTTCAGCAAGCTGCCTAATTTCATCTGCAACCACTGCAAAACCTTTTCCTGCTTCTCCTGCCCTTGCTGCTTCTATAGCCGCATTCAAGGCTAATAAATTCGTTTGGTCTGCAACATCATTTATTAAATTAGTAATTTCATTTATCTTATTAACATTCTTTCCAAGGGCATTTATTTTACCATAAAATACTTTAAATGATTTACTTACATTTGTTACTGATTGGTTTAATCCATTCATTTCACTACTGCTTGTATTTGCCATTATGCTTATCTCTCTAGAATTTGAATCTACTGCTTGTATCTCTTTAACCATCTTAGATAATTTATTACTAAATTCATTAAGGATTTCTGTTATATGTATTAACTCTTCTGATTGATTACTTGTACCTTTTGCTATTTCAGATATTGCTTCTGTAACATTTTGTGATACGTTTGCTATTTCTTCCGATATAGATGATAAATTATCTGATTGTGCATTAATATTTGAAGAGTTTTCTTTTACCTGCTTTATCATTTTTCCCAAAGATTCTTGCATTAATTTCATTAAATTAGTCATTTCTCCAATTTCATCTTTTTGATTCATATATTTAATTGAAACCTCTTCACTCAAGTTTCCTTCTGCCAATAACTTCAAATGTTTTGAAGTTGATTTTACACCATTAGATATATTACTTGCAATTATAAATATAATCCCACTTCCAATTAATATAAATATTATAGAAGATATTGCTACTGAAACTTTTAAACTAGATAATTCTGATAATACTTCACCTTCCGTTACTATAACACCTACAGACCATTCAGTTCCAGTAACCGGTGCATACCCTACGTATTTATCTACTCCATTAAAAGTATATTTACCGAGCCCTGTTTCACCTTCACCCATTCTAACTTCAATATCTGCTATTGCTTGTAATCTAGAATCTTTTTTAGATTCTTCAATTGGATTATACATACTAATAACCTTTTCCTTATCTGTACTAGCAATATTTGCTCCATCTTTTCTAATCATAAATGCATAACCAGTTTGGCCTATTTTAAGTTGGTTAGTTAATTCACTTAAATAATTACCATCTCTTGTTTCTATTAACACGCCTACAATTTTATCATTATATTTAACTGGAACCGCATATACAACTACAACTTGTTTATTAGCATCTTTAGTTACTATTGGATCTGATACATTATCTTTACCTTCTAATGCTTTCTTTAAATACTCTCTATCCTTAACATTCGTAATTGTTCCATCTGGTTTTTTTATATCCCCATTTGTTTCTACAAATTCTAATCTAATACTTCCCATTCTTTTTGCTTCATTTGAAAGAATGGGAATTTTGCTTTCTGTTGCAATATTAGGATTACTTATTTCTGATGTAGCTGCAACAGCTTCTAAGGATTTTAGTTGTCCTTCAAGTCTTCCTGAAACGCTACTTGCAGTTTGTTCTGCAATTTTGGGTAATGTCTTTCCCAAATTTGATTTTAATGCATTTGACGAATTCATAAATGAAATTATCCCTAATCCCATGCATATACTTACTAATAATAAGCCTAAAAAAACTATTAATTTTGATTTTATACTTTTCATAATTCCACCCCTAACACTATTTACCCTCTCACAGCTCCTATAATTCGTTATTTTACTAAAATTTAATTTTAATATTCTTCTGTTTTTTCATTTATATATATTTAAAAATTTTAGTACAGACAATCAGTAAATTCAGTAGAATGCTGTAGTGAAACTAACTACAGAAATACATTATTTGAATAAACTATTTTATGAATATAATTTTTTAGCGTTAATTAAACGATAATATTTTTTATTCGACTTTCTTTAGAAACAAAAAGTGCCCATATAATTATGGACACCAAAATAAAATACAAAATTTATTACAAATACATTCTGGCAACCTGACAATCATAGAAAATAAGATTTCCCTTAGACTCATAGCTTTGCGACCTTATCTTTCAATAAGTGTGCTGTTAACATTATATTTTTTACTAAGTATTATCTATTACATTTTTTATAATTTACTTAAAGCATTAGTATCATAAGATCTAATCAACTAGATTTAAAATATATGCTTTTAATATATAAA
Organism: Clostridium sp. YIM B02500; assembly: GCF_022324665.1. Lineage (NCBI taxonomy): Bacteria > Bacillati > Bacillota > Clostridia > Eubacteriales > Clostridiaceae > Clostridium > Clostridium sp. YIM B02500. Next base: position 36,383 of record NZ_JAKGTE010000037.1, read on the forward strand.
TAAATTATTTTTACAAAATCAAGCGTATTAATTATTTGACACTATTATGTAAAATATTAAGTACTGTACGTAAATCAGCTACTGCTATTTGACCAGGTGCTGAGGCTTTCTTGGCTGCTCCAAATGTTAATGATGAACCAAATATTTCTCCCGCTAAACGACTTATAACTCCAGTACCAGCCATAGACATTGTAATTATTGGACCTTCAGCATAATTTTGAACCATTTCGTTTGTAGCCGAAAGTAAAACTAATACATCACTTTGATTTTTAGGCATCACAGCTATTTTGGGTAAATCAGCTTTTAATTCTTGCATTTTTCTTAAACGTGATACAATTTCTCCTTGTGTCGGAGTTTTAAAGAAATCATGATTTGACATTACAACTTTAACCCCAGAAGCTTGTGCAGAAGCAACTATATCCTTAACTATTTCATCACCAGTGAAAAGCTCCACATCAACTAAATCAACTAATGATGTAGCTACAATTTCTTTATTTAATTGCGCATAATATTCTACAGATACTTCTTTTTCTCCACCTTCTTTTTTACTACGGAATGTAAATAATATAGGTGTATTTAGAAGAAGTTTTCTTATAGCTACAAGTACTTCTTTAACTTTTTCTATCTCTTCTACATTTTCATAAAAGTCAACCCGCCACTCAACAACATCTAAGCTAATATTTTTTAAAGAATTAACTTCTTCTAGAAGTTCTTCCTTTGTTCTTCCAACTATTGGAACACAAATTTTAGGAATTCCTTCTCCAATTCTAATATCTCTAACTTTTACTGTTTTTTTCATAATTATCCTCCTTGTTTCTAACTATATACATACGAGTTTTGTAATTTTTAGATTTAATTAGTTCACTGTTTCATAATTTTTATCAGCAATAAATTCGTCAATAATGAAAGATAGGTTTTTATTATAAAATCTGATAATAAATCCCGAAATTATAGCTGCAATAATTGTACCCTCCCGCATTCCTACAATTTTATGAAAGAATACCAAAGATGCAATAATTGATAGAATAACAAGTGAAATATCAAATGCAACTTTTATAAAACTAAAATCTTTTCCAGTTTTAATTGAAATTGCTTGCACAAATGCTTCACCAGAATTCATAATAACATCAGCTAAAACTGTAAAGCTTACCCCTAATGCTAATACAAAACATCCTAAAAACAATAATAGAATACAAGATATATACCTATGTATTGAAATACCACTTAGCATATATCTTGTAAAATCAACAAAACTTCCAAATATAAATGATAATGGAATCTGTAAAAGTTGAAAAGCTTGAAACTTTTTGCCTAAAATAAATATTTGAGATATTATTAAAATCATATTCCATATAATAGTAAACATGCCTAACGATATAGATGTAAATTTTAAGCTTATTACGTAAGGCATTGATGATATTGGAGATGTTCCAAGTTGGGCTTTTACCATAAGCGAAATTCCTATTGCCATAATAAATAATCCTACTATAAACAAAATATAACGTCTTATCAATTCTTTTTTAGACAAATTATACACTTCCTATCTTTTTGCAGTCCAATTTTATATTGTGTGTCAAAATACTTTTATATAATATTTTCATAAAATAATTAAAGAATAAATTTTAAAACTCATATGCTATATAAGCTACAATAAATATTTTATTCATATATTATAATTATAACTTGCTTCTACTTTAATATAGCATAATTATCGCAGCTTATATGAGCACTATTCATTTTTTATCTACTTATGATATTATTTAATGTTTAAAAATTCTTTCATATGTTCAATAGGCATTTCTTTTCCTGTGAAAAGTTTAAATGCTTCTGCTCCTTGATATAACATCATACCATCACCATTAATCCATTTACAACCTACTTTATCAGCTGTTTCTAATAATTTAGTTACATGTGGCATATAAACTGTATCTGCTACGAATAATTCAGGACGTAAGTAAGTTTCATCTGGAATTACCATTTGACCTTCTAATGGCTTCATACCAACACCTGTAGCATTTACAAAAAGATAACTTGATTCAATTTCACTTCTTAAAGCATCAGTATCAGCTAAGTCAAATAATTTAACTTTACAGTTTGTTTTTTCAGTTAACTTTTTAACTGTTTCTTCTGCTCTTGCCCAGAATTTATCCTTAATATTAAAGATAGATATTTCAGCCACACCATCTAAAGCAGCTTGAACTTGAATTGCTGTAGCAGCACCACCAGCTCCCGCTATAGTCATTTTCTTACCAATCACATCAATACCACTATCTTTTAATGAAGTCATAAATCCAACTCCATCTGTTATATGTCCAGTTAAAACACCATCATCATTTACAACCGTGTTAACTGCACCTGCAAGCTCTGCTGCTGGAGAAATCTTATCTAAATATTTGTGAATAACAGTCTTATTAGGCATTGATACATTAGATCCACGGGCTTTTAATGCCTTTAATCCTTTTACTGCATCTTCTAGCTCATCGTTACCCACTTCAAAAGCAAGGTATGCATAATCAAGTCCTAAATATGAAAAAGCTTCATTATGCATCGTTGGTGATTTAGTATGCTTTATTGGTGTTGCAATTAACCCTATTAATGTAGTATATCCTGTAATACGTCTTTCCATTTCTCATCTCTCCTTAATTTTAAATAATATATATTTATTAAAATTTTTATTTGTTAATTTTCCTACAATTATATGATATGTCTATTTCTAATAATATTCCAATTAATTCTTCTCTTATTATCAATAGAAATATTCTATGAATAAATTACTAAAAATCTAGATTGTTAAACATAACCTTAATTAATCTGGAATCACAATACGTTTAGGTTTTCCGATAATAAATATGTACGAAAAAGCGCCTAATCCACCCATTGCAGAAACAAAAACCAATGCAGATGCATAAGATCCTGTTGCAGCAATTAAGTAGCCAACTATAGCAGGAGATAGAGCCCCTCCCATATTAGATACAAAATTAAAAACTGAACCGCATAATCCTACTAATTGTTTAGGCATTATCTCAGATAACAGGGCCCAAGAAATAGTTGATGCCATACCTTGACCAAAGAAAGCTATGCACATAAATATGATAACAGTTGTAATATCATTAGTATAATTAGCAGCCATAATAACAGCAGATAATAGTAAACCGATAATAACTGGAAGTTTACGTGATATTCCTATTCCATATTCTTTAGAAATCATCCAATCTGACCATCTTCCAGCAAACAAAACCCCAGCAATTGCTGCCATATATGGTAAAGCTCCATAAATCCCCATCTTTAACATAGTCATATGTTTTTCAGCAACAAGGTAAGATGGAAACCATGTCATAAAAAAGAATAATATCGCAGTATTACAAAATCCACCTATATACATTCCCCATAACTGACGGCTTGTAAAAAGATACTTTACCTGTTTCCAATTAACTTTATTTTTTTCTGCGATAGTATCTGAAAGACCACCGCCTTCTTTAATAAGGTCAATCTCTTCTTGGTTAACCCCCTTTGACTTGGCTGGGTCATTATAACAAAACAACCAAAAAAATGTGAATATAATTCCTATTAAACTAGTAGCAACAAATATAGATTTCCATCCAAAATTTACCAAAAGCCATGTTAAAACAGGAGTACATAATGCGAGCCCTATATATTCAGCTCCAGTATAAGCACCAATTGCTAATCCACGTTCTCTAGATGGAAACCATGCAGTAACAATACGGCTATTTGCTGGAAAAGCTGGTGCCTCAAATATGCCAAGTCCAAGACGACAAGCAATCATGCTGGCAAAGTTATAAGTAAGGGACATAGCTCCTGTAAATGCAGACCATCCAAAAAGTGCAATCCCATATACTACTCTTGGTCCTAAGCGTTCAAGAAACCAACCACATGGAATTTGCATACACGTATATGACCAACTCATAGCAGAAAATATTAATCCCATTTTAGCAGCATTAAAACCCATATCACTTGATATAAATGGAGCTGCTACTGAAATATTAGCTCTATCTAGGTAATTTATAAAAGTTATTATACATACCAAAAAAAGTACGAACCATCGTCTCTTTGTCGGTTCTTCTTTGATTTTACCAATATTCTCTTGATCCATTATTTTCCCTCCAATTTTATTAATTATATTCTAGTTTTGTTATATAATTATTTTCTTATACTATATAATCTTGTTCTTCTTTGCTACCCTCCTTTTGACCAAATCTATATAAAATAAAAACACCTAAACTCGAAATGCTAAGTATATATAAAGGTAACTACAATCCATTCAGCAATACAAAGTCCAATAAATTTGAAAATTATTTATAAAAAACCATCATACTCACTTCATTATTTGATAAATTATACTGAAAATAATTAATATGAGAATGATGGTATTGTGCAAAAATTTTATTGAATTAATTATAAACTCCCAATACTTACTTTATTTCTGCTTTAGCGTATTGTTTATTTACAAATAATGCAAGTAGAATACCAACAGCAGTAATTACCACATTAAATATGAGCACATATTTTGGTCCTTCTAGACCACCTGACTTTGAGATATAACTAGCTGCATTTAAAATAACATAGTTAGCTACACTCGATGCAATCATAACAATAGATGTAATCTTTCCTTTGTTTGTTGGAAACATAGAGTTTGCTGTTGATACAGCTAACTGAAGTACACCACCTGCTGCTGAATATCCTATTATAAATCCACCAATCAGACAAATTTCTGGCGTTTGTACAAAGTATATAATCAATAACATAATTGCTGAAATCGCTGGATAAATAACAAGTATTCTAACTGGTTTAAGAAAACTTTTTACAAGTGCAGCTGTTACTAATACAGCAACCATTGACCCTAATGCATAATAAGTTTGAATTTGACTTGGATTAGCTAAACCATATAACTTTCCTAATTCTTGATTACAATTTAACCATAGTTGAAATGTAGATGTACATGTAAAACCAATACAAATAACTGCTATGCTTGTTGCTGTAAACTTCATTTTTTCTGATTTTATTGGTGTATCTTTTGTTGTATTTACATTTCCATTTTTAGGTGGAAACTGTGCAATTGCAATTAAAATACCATCTATAGCTAATGCTATACCTGTCACAAAGAAAATAGTTGTATAAGACATATTGCTTGCTGCAATAAAACCAATTATAAAAGGAAGTAAAAATTGTCCTATTGATATCGAGAACTTTGTAAACATATTGGCAACATCACCAGAATTCACAAAAATCTCTAGGCATGATGGAGTAACACATGTATCTAAGAAAGAATTAGCTGCACCACCTAATAATGCAAATGCATAAGCAACATACATATTTGGAGATATTGCAATTCCTATAAAGTAAGCTACATATAAAACGACACCGATTAATCCAGAAATTTTCCTTCCGAATCTGTCTGAAATTGGACCCGAAAATGGAAGTGTTATTAAACGTCCAAGTCCTAATGCAGCAATTACTGCAAGCACCATACTTACATCAAAAGTACCATTAGATAATTTGTCTGCACCCCATGCACCCGCAAAATTCTGTTTGTATTGTCCAAGTATTGATACTCCAATACCATGTATGAAATATGTAAAGTATAGTGCTAAAGCCGTCGGATAATATTTTTTATTATTCATTGTTTTTCCCCTTTCATTTTTCCTTTGATATAATATTATTAATTAAATTAGTTCACTTTATCATTTTTGTTAATTTTTTAACTTTTTTGACTAAATAAAATTATTTGAATACACTTCCTAATAATGAGGCTGGATTCAAAATCCAACCTATAACATAATAAAATTCATTATAATGGGGTATTCACTTTCTTACTATATATCTAAGATTATTTAAAATACAACTCATTGACTTCTTTTGCAGGCATTTCGAGTCCTGTATATAATTTAAATGCCTCTGCACCTTGCCACAAAAGCATACCTATACCAGTCACTATTTTGCAGCCAGCAGCTTCTGCATCTTCTAAAAGCTTTGTTTTTCTTGGGTTATATACTACATCTGCTACAACTAAATCTTTTCTAAAAACACTTCTGTCTTTTATTGGAGATTCATTTTCGTTAGGATGCATTCCTACATGTGTTGCATTTACTAGAATATCACTATCTGCAATTTTATCATTAAGTTTTTGCACATCTTCTAGATCATATAAATTTAAAACACATTCTGAGACTTCTTTTCTAACATTTTCAATAGTTTTCTCAGCTTTTTTGTAAAAATCATCTTTTATATTGAAGGTATTAATTTCTTTAGCTCCATCTAAAGCACATTGAACTTGGATCGCTGTTGCAGCACCACCAGCACCTAAAATAGTAATTTTCTTATTTTTTATATCTACTCCATGCTCTTTCAAGTTACGCACGAATCCAACACCATCTGTAATATTTCCAGTTAATTTTCCGCCATCATTTACGATAGTATTAACTGCTCCAACTAGACGCGCTGCTGGAGATAATTCATCCATATATTTAGCAACTTCATTTTTGCATGGCATTGTTACGTTTGCGCCTTTTATATTTAATGTTCTAAAAGCTGCAATAGTATCCTTCACTTTTTCTATTGAAATATCAAAAGCTACATATGCTGAGTCTATTCCTAACTTTTGAAAACTATAATTGTACATAGCCGGAGATCCTGAATGACCTATTGGTGTACCAATCAAACAATATAATGCTGTTGTTCCTGAAATTCTCTTTTCCATAAATATCCCTCACAATTTTAATATCTCGTTTTTAAGATATTAATTATAATTTCATTGCTACTTCCATTGCTTCAGCCGTAGCATCTAGGGCTCTACGAGCTCTTACTGCATCTCCAACAACATAAGTTTCTTTTACAATTTCCTTAACTTTTTCACTTAATGGATCATAATTACGTGCTCCCATAGCAAGTACTACTGAATCAAAGCCTTCAAGAGTATGTTCTGATCCATCTTCTAATGTATAAGCAACGCCACCTTCAAAGAATTTTGCAACTTTTGCATTAGTAACACTTTTAATCTTATATTCTTCAAAGTCTTTCATTAAGAATTTACGGTGTTCAGAAATTACATCTGCTCCTACTTTATCACGAAGTTCAATAACTGTAACATCATGTCCTTGTTCTCCTAAGAAATCAGCTGTTTCACATCCAACCATTCCGCCACCTACTACAAGTACTTTTTCACCACAAGATTCTTTTCCATCAAGAAGATCTACTGCATGTATTAATCCTGATTCATTAATTCCTGGGATTGGAAGAACTAATGGTTTTGCACCAGTTGCAATAATTACTGCATCAGGTTTTTCTGCTTCTAAAATCTCTGTAGTTACTTCTGTATTCATACGAACTTTTACTCCATATTGTTCGCATTTAGCAACATAACTACGTACCATATTTGTAAGATCTCCTTTTCCTGGAGGATAAGCTGCTAAACGCATTTGTCCACCAAGGGTATCTGTTGCCTCAAATAATGTTACATCGTGACCTCTTTCAGCTGCTGCCCATCCTGCAAGCATACCGCCAACTCCACCACCTACAACAATTACTTTCTTTTTAGTTTCAGCTGGCTTCATTTCTCCTTCATAACCGAGGAATGGATTTACAAGACATTTAACTGGATTTCCTTGATACATATTTCCAACGCAGCCTTGTAAGCAGGCAATACATGGATTTAATTGATCTAATTTACCTTCTTTCGCCTTATTAGGTGTGTGAGGATCAGCTAAACTTTGACGTCCAAATGCTACTAAATCAGCACGTCCTTCACGAACTAATAATTCTGCATAATGTGGTTCAGTAAAACGTCCAACAATAATAACTGGAATATTTACTGCACGCTTAATTTCTGTAACTAGCTCTGCATTAAATCCTCCGTGTAAAACTGTAGGTGCCCACATATATTCATCACGTATATGTACAGCACGTGAAACATGAAGACCGTCAACACCACACTCTTCTAAATAAGCAGCAATTGTTGAACTATCATGAACATCTAATCCACCGTCAACTTCGTCAGAACTATTTATACGACAAAGAATTGCCATAGATTGTCCAACTTTTTTACGTATGTTTTCAATTATTAAACGTGGTAAACGCATTCTGTTTTCAAAGCAACCACCAAATTCATCCACACGCTTATTAGTTCTTGGTGAAAGGAAACTATTAACTAAATATCCATGCGCACAATGAACTTCTACTGCATCAGCTCCTGCTTCCTTTGCACGTACTGCTGCATCACCGTAGAATTCTATAAGTTCATAGATTTCTTCTCTAGAAATAGCAACAGGCGTATTTCTTCCTAGAGATGATGGTATTGCTGAAGCAGCTTTTAATGGATAGCCTGCAATCTTTGCATTTCCTTCTGGTCCTGCATGTTGAAGCTGAATAGATATTTTTGCACCAGCCTCATGACAAGCATCTATAACTTTCTTAAAGCTTTCTACAGTCTTATCTTCAAATAAACATGGTTTACGTGGTCCACCCTTAGCTTTCTTATCTACAACAGTAGCTTCAAACGTAATTAATCCAAATCCTCCAATAGCACGTTCACGGTAATAAGCTAAAGATTTATCACTCAATGTTCCATCTGTATTTGCAAAATTGTTACCCATTGGTGGAACTACAAAACGATTTGGAACTGTCATTGGCCCAATTTTAATTGGGGTAAACATTGACTTAAATTTCATAAAAACAAATCATCCTTTCATTGTTAATTTAATTCACAATTATTTATCTTTTGTTTACTTTAAAATATGCAATTAATATTGTATATTTCTATTTTTGGAGATATACTTCAGGCCAAGCCTTATCCAATACTTTTATAGTATTGTTATATGTGTGTTTAGCTGCTTCGGCAACACCTTTTGCTAAAATAGCATCACTTATTACTTCAACACCTATACATGCTGGTTTTATACCTTTTTCTTTAATCATACGAACAAAACCTTCTGTTACATTTATTCCTGTACCAGGTGCAAGTCTGTCATGCATTGATTCATCTCTTAATATAGATTTTGCATAAGGTCTTTCATAAACATCGTTGATTTGAATAGATACGATCTTATCAGCTGGAATACCTTCTAATAATTTAATATCATTTTCTTGGTTTGCTCTTGCCCAATGCCATGTATCTAAGATAAGTTTAGCATTGTCACAACCTGAAGCTTCAACTACTGCCCAACCCTTTTTAACATCTGGGATACCACTATATGGCATAGGTTCTACACCAATTACATATTTGCCTGCTCTTTGACATAATTCTTTTAACTTTTGTGCAGTATGTTCTACACTATAAGTTTCCATTAAACCAATATTTATATGTTGAACATTAAATAATTCACACATATGGAAGCATATTTGTTCTTTGTATTTTTGTTCATAAGAACGGTTATTTTCAGCCCAAAGTGTAATGTATTCGACTTCTGTAACCTTCATGTCATATTTTTTAAGAATATCAAGAATATCAGAATCGAATAAACCTTCATTTAATGCATCTACATATGTTTCAGCACGAAGACCTATTCCTTCATATCCTGCTTCTTTAGCTGCTTTAACTCTTTCCTCAAATTTACATTGATCTCCTAATGTCCATGAGCTAACTGTAAGTGGTGGACATTGTCCTTCCTCATAAGTATTTTTCATAACTTCATTATTCATGGTATTTACTCCTTTCAATTTAAAAACATTGATATCTAAATAACATTGATATCGATTTCTGGATTTTGTTTAAAAACTGTTTCTATAAAACATTAATCATTCTACCGGTAGATTGAAAGCTGAGTCCCATTTATTAATCAATATTATTGGAATCTATATTTATATTATATTATAGGCCTATTTAGAAAACAAATTGATAATATCCTAACAATCTATAGATTTTATATATAGGTCATGCTATAATTTCACCATAATACATACATTATGAAAGCGAGGTGCTAAATTGAATTTATATCATTTACGTTATTTCATAACTCTGGCGCATTTAGAACACTATACAAAAGCTGCCGAAAAATTAATGATTACTCAACCAAGCTTAAGTAGTGCTATTTCTTCATTAGAAAAAGAACTTGGAGTTTCACTTTTCGAAAAGGAAGGTAGGAATGTTGTATTAACAAAGTGTGGAAAAATGTTTTTTGCTGCTGTGCAAGAATCTTTAGAAATTCTTGACTCAAATGTAGCCACTTTAAAATCAATCAGTAATGGAGAAGGTATAATTGATTTAGCTTTTCTTAGGACATTAGGAAGTGATTTTGTTCCAGATGTTACTTCATTTTTTTTAGAATCTCATCCTAAAAAAGAAATTAAATTTCACTTTCATACTGGAGTAACTTCCGATATTATTCAGGGGCTTAAAGATAGAAAATATGATATTGCATTTTGCTCTAAGATTAAAGAAGAGCATACTATTGAGTTTATTCCAATTGCCAAACAAGAATTGGTTTTAATAGTTCCTACTGATCATCCACTTGCAAATAAAGATACTATAGATTTAATCGAAACTATTCCATATCCTCAAATTATTTTCACAAGAAAAAGCGGACTTCGACCTATAATAGACGATTTATTCAATCAAATCGGACAGCAGCCAAAAGTTGCTTATGAAGTTGAAGAAGATCAAGTAATAGCAGGATTGGTTTCTAAGAATTTTGGTATTGCAGTTTGTCCTAATATGCCTATGCTAAATTCTATGAATTTGAAAGTTATTCAGATTAAAAGCCCAAACTGGGAAAGGATATTTTATTTAGCGGTAATTAAAGATAGAGCATTAACACCTGTAATTCAAAGCTTTAAAGATTATGTAATTAAATCCTCACAACTATAATAACTATACTTTATTTTAGTTAATTTTATTAACTCCATTTAATTGTCATAAGTTAAACAAAGGATATAAAAACTCAAATTAATGTGACATATTCTAAAGAAAGTGGCTATGGCTATGGAGATAATTATAGATGATTACATATTCACTAATAGTACTTATAAAATTGAATTGGATGAAGTTCACAATTTATTAAATCAATCATATTGATGAAAAAATCAACAAAAGTCCTTTAGACAAAAGACGCCGATAAATTATATTCAAAATGTAGCTTTAAATAAGAAAATCATTATGAATTTATGCTTAATAGAAATTAGTCCTGTTTACACAGACCTAAAACATTAAATTCAAAAAAAGTTCCTATCCTTACAAATCCTAAGGTATAGGAACTTTTTAAGTTTAGAATATTAGTTTTTTTCTGCAATTTGGTTCTGGTTATTGTCCCTACACCATATTGCCCAATATTCATGACAACCTTGTTCTGTTTCATGACATTTCATACAATCATCTATTGTACATTTTCCTAAGCATTTAGCATATTTATTATCTTCTTTCTTTAAGTCCTCATTTTGTATTATTTCGTTATTTTCCATGTTATTATTCATTTTTTACGCCCCCTATATCATTTAATTTATCCTACAATCAGGACCACCCGTAAAACGGGTGGTTTGCTCTGCGCCTGTAAGGCTTTGTTGCTGGCTGTGCTACTCGCA
>NZ_JAKGTE010000038.1:0-45443 GCF_022324665.1 Clostridium sp. YIM B02500
TGGAATATATAATTTCTAAGAATATTTTCTTAAATAACCATTTGTAAAAATTAGTTATTCAACAACCTATATTCTATATATTAACACATTGTTTAAGTCTATCAGAAGTTGACTATAATTTTTGTAAGATTTATAATTTATTTATTAAAGGGGAAATGAGGAATTTTTATGGTTTTTTTGGAAAAATTATCTTTATTCAATATGAATCATTTCAGGAGATTATATAATAGGAGTGAAGATGCATATTCGTGCGATAAAAGCTTTTTTGAAATTTATGATGATGAATCTTTTGTAGTAAAATATATAATTCGTAAACAAATTAGACTTTTTAGAGTTAATAGTGAATATGTGGGATATATATGGTGCGAATATCCTTCGTATAATGGTTTTAGTAATATATATTCTATATATTTGAAAGATGAATATATACATTTAATTAATTCTAAAATCTTATCATTTTTTAATGCTAGTGCCTTCAGATTCGATATGTTAGCAAACTCAAAGGCTTCTTTTATAATGAAAAAATTAAATTTTGATGTTAATTCTAATAACATTTTAATGAAGATAAGGACAAGCAATATTAAAAATAATTTTTGTGAAAATAGAATATTTTTTAAACACTTTAAAGAAGGACAAGATGAAGAATTAAGATGCAGAATTCAAAATTCGGTTTTTAATGAAAAAAATAGAGTTCCTTTAACGATTGAAGATATATATAGGGAAGAAGAGGAAGACTATTATATAAAAGATTTTGGTGTTTTTATATGTAACAATAATGGACAAGTTGTCGGATATGGTCAAATTATTTTTAATAGAGGATTTTATACTATTGTTAATTTAGGAATATTAGAAGAATACAGAAAACATGGGTATGGAGAGTTATTGGTTAGATATCTTATAGATTTATGTTATAGAAATTCTATAAAAACTGTTTATATAAGAGTAGAAAAGAATAATTTAAAAGCCTTATCTTTGTACACTAAAATTGGATTTAGGGAATATCAATCTTTTATTAGTTGGTATAAAAAAATTAATTAATTAGCGTTAGGAGTTGTCTATGAGTATAACTCCTTTAATTATGCATAATTATAGTCTTTTATTTAGAATTATTATTTGTTATAATACTATAGAAATTGTAATTTATACGGAGGAACAATAATGAACTTTGATATAGAAAAACTAGATAGCCAAATGGCTAGTGATGAAAAAAAATTATTCTTTATACAAACTTATGGTTGTCAAATGAATGAAGAAGATTCAGAGAAACTTTCAGGTATGCTTAAAAGGATGGGGTATGAAAATACTGAGAATAGAGACGAAGCATCTATAATTATATTTAATACCTGCTGTGTTAGAGAAAATGCAGAAAATAAGGTTTTTGGAAATCTTGGCGCTTTAAAAAAGCAAAAGGAAAAGAATCCTGATTTAGTTATTGGAATATGTGGATGTATGATGCAGCAAAAAGGGATGGCTGACGATATATTAAAGAGATTTCCATATGTAAACATAATATTTGGAACTCATAACTCGTATAAGTTTCCTGAATATTTAAATAGAGTTAAAACAGAAGGTGTTCAAATTAAAGAGATTATTGATAAGGAAACTGAAATAGTAGAGGGGATACCTATAGATCGAAAAAGCGATATTAAGGGCTTTGTAACTATTATGTATGGATGTAATAACTTTTGTACATATTGTATAGTTCCTTATGTTAGAGGTAGAGAAAGAAGTAGAAAGCCAGAAGATATAGTAAATGAAATAAAAGATATGGTAACAAGAGGGTATAAGGAAGTAACTCTTTTAGGACAAAATGTTAATTCATATGGAAAAGGATTGGAAGAAAATATTACTTTTGCAGACCTTCTAAGAAAAGTTAATGAAATAGAGGGACTTGAAAGAATTAGATTTATGACTTCTCATCCAAAAGATTTAACTTTAGATGTTGTATATGCTATAAGAGATTGTGATAAAGTATGCGAGCAAATTCATTTACCAGTGCAAAGTGGCTCTGATAGAATTTTAAAAGAAATGAATAGACATTATACAAAGGAACAATACATCACGTTAGCAAAAAAGATAAGAGCTGAAATTCCAGATGTAACATTTTCTACTGATATAATCGTTGGTTTCCCTGGAGAAACTGAAGAAGATTTTAATGAAACATTAGAGCTAGCTAAAGAAGTTCGATATGATGCTGCTTTCACATTTATTTATTCAAGAAGAAATCATACTCCAGCGGATAAAATGGAGAATCAGATAGCAGATGAAATTAAACATGAACGTTTCAACAGATTAGTTGAGATAGTTAATACGGGCATAGCTAAAGGAAATAAGGATGCAGAAGGAAAGATATATGAAGTCTTAGTTGAAGGTTATAGCAAAAATGATGAATCAAAATTAACAGGTAGAACTAGGAACGGAAGACTAGTTAACTTTGAGGGTGGGGAAGACCTAATAGGAAAATTAGTTAATGTAAAAATAGTTAAAGCTAATTCATTCTCTTTAATTGGAGAAGTTGAAAAGTAAAAAATAAATTTATGATTTAAATAAAATGAATTTAAAATAGTCTGTATAGATTCTTAATAGGAGAGGCGTTATAACTTACCCTAATAGATCATACAGACTATTTTATTTAGTTGGTTAAAATAAAAAAATATGAGTAGATACGAACGTTTGTTCTTAAACTATAAAAATAGCATTTTTGTTCAGCATACATATTGTTGCTTTTATAATTTGAAAAAAATATAAATTATAGGTTAAAGAACTTCAATGTGGGGTTTATCAGATGATAAAAATAAAAAATATTTCATGCTGTGATGATATCTTGTGGAATAAATGCCATTTTTATCACCTGAGAACATTTGTTCTATAAAATATAAGAATTAATTTGTTATTTTTTAAAATATATAGATAAACAGCTTAAGGATTAGATTTATTAGATGAATATATTTTCAAATTTACTAAGACTTTAAGTTTGTATATTCACAAGAAATCATAAATATATTTGTGGAGAAAACATTTGAAAATGAGCTTTTAAAGGTTCTTAGCTGTAGGTTATTCCAGCTTAGCTTGTCAAACTGAAAGTTGGAACGTGCTAAAGTGGCTACAACCTGCTGCTTAGAACCTTAAGCGATATTTTCATAGCTTTTCGGAACAAAATATTTATGATTTCGGTAAGTTAGCACATAAATTTAGTTTTAGAGTTGGATATCTATAAAGAACTTATCTTTTGATTGTGACAATTGTTTAATTAGTTTTTGATTATATCTACAAATGAACATTCTATTGCTTTTTTTAGATCATTTGGATTCATTTCTATTTGAGAACCTATTTTTCCTCCACTAAATACAATTGTATCAAATAATAATGCGTTTTCTTGAATAAAAGTTTTAAATATTTTTTTCATACCGAGTGGGGAACAGCCACCTCTAATGTATCCTGTTACTTTGTTTATATCTTTAACATGAATCATTTCTATATTTTTTTCGCCTGCGATTTTGCTGGCTTTTTTCATATCTAATTCTTCAGCAACTGGAATAACAAAAACATAAAATTCTTTAGAATGACCTTGAGTTACTAAAGTTTTAAAAACTTGATTAACGTCTTTTTCTATTTTGTGTGCAACTGCAACACCATCTATCTTACCATCATTATTTTCGTAGCTGTGAGTTGTGTAATTTATTTTATTATTATCTAGAATTCTCATAGCATTAGTTTTTCCTTTTCCTTGAGCCATAATTTCAACATTCCTCCGTAAGTTTTAGTTTATATTCATTACTGATGATTAATGACATTGTTTATTTAAATTATATCATAAAAGCAGATATAGTTTTTTATTTTGAGATTATTTCTATACGTGAATTTTAGATATAAAAATCATCTGAATTTGATCAAAAACTGAGTTTGGTTATTATGAATTTGAACTTTTGTTAAATGTAGAAAATATAGTATTGAATAACGTTCAAATTTATTTTTTTATCAGAATCGAATACTATTTAATGGAAATATAATTGTGAAAAGGTGGGAGAAAACAGTATGTTGATAATTATTATCAATATGTGAAAAAAGAAAAAACTTGATAGTTTTTAAAGTTAATGTTTTTTTATATGAAAAATCATTTATTTTTTTATTTCAAATAAGATTAAAAAATATTACTTTAGAATTTATGATTGAAGTTATAAATTTTGATTAAGTTTTAATGATTAACAATATTCGAGGAACTGAATTATAAAAGTTTAATATAAAGTATTGATGATAAATAGTTTTTAATAAGAAAGCATAGGAATAATTTTGGCGTTCGTTTAAATGAAAAGACTAAAATCATAATAAAATTAACTGAATTATTATAAAAATAGCTAATAATTATTTCGCTAAATATACATTTAGCGAAATAATTGCATAAATTTATGATATTTGATATAATATTTTTAACTTAGTATAAAATTACTTTATTAGAATAAAATTTATCAATGATGATTTAAATTATTAATATCGTAACTTAATTAATAAGAAATTTATAAATAATGCAGGTGAAAAAATGAAATACGATATCCAGGTTCTTAAGAATAATAATCTGCCAGAAAGTTTGGTTGATTTTTTAAATTATTTAGAAACGATTAAAAGTACGTCTATAAATACGATTTATGGATACAGAATAGATTTGACTATCTTTTTTAGATTTATGATGATTTATAAAGGAAAGGTAAATTCCGACTCTGTTGAGTTTGAAGATATAGATATAAGTATTATAGATGATGAATTTTTAAGAGGTATAAAACTTAGAGATCTATATGCGTTTCTTTCTTTTACAGAGAAATATAGAGACAATAGTTCATATGCTAGAGCTAGAAAAGTTGCTACTTTAAAATCTTTTTTTAAGTTTCTTTTTGGGAAAGCTAAAGTGATCACGGAGAATCCTGCTTTTGAGTTGGAATCGCCTAAAATAAATAAGCGTCATCCTGTATACCTTACTCTAAATCAAAGTATTCATCTATTGGAGTCTTTAAATAAAAATGATAAAAACTACTCCAGAGACTATTGCATTTTGATGTTCTTTTTGAATTGCGGAATGAGACTTTCGGAGCTCTGTAGTATTCAAATTGATAAAATTAGAGATGATACTCTTACTATCATAGGTAAAGGAAATAAAGAAAGAACTGTTTATTTAAATGATGCATGCCTTAAAGCTTTAGCAAATTATTTAAATGTACGAGATGATTCTAAGGCTTTGCCGGATAATAAAAAGTTTTTATTTTTATCATCTAGAAATGGTCCTATAAATAAACGTACGGTTGAGATAATGATAAAAAAACATATAACAAATGCAGGGTTAACTGATGATAAATATACTCCACACAAGTTGAGGCACACTGCTGCAACTCTTATGTATAAGTACGGAAACGTAGATATAAGAAGTTTGCAAAGTATATTAGGTCATACAAATATTTCGACTACCCAAATTTACACGCATGTTGACGATGACTCATTAAGAGATGCTGTAAAATCGAATCCTCTTTCAAAACTGTAATTTTATCATTAAAATTTATAATAAAAATGTTACTGCTACTCTCCTACTATGCTTTGGTATTGCTTAAATTAAAAAAAATAAAAGGTTACTTTATTTTCTATCGTAACCTTTTTGTGCTTAATATAAATATTTTTAGTGTTGTGGTCTTAGTGTGTTTCCGTACATTTTTCCAAACTCGTCAACATATGCAGGTTCTTTTCCTTCATAAACGATAAGAGTATTTCCTTTTCTATAATAATAAGGGCTCGCATTGTTATTTGCATTATTGCTGCTAGCATTCATTCCGTTTGGTACGATTCTGTTGATAGCCCATTCTAGCTCTGTTGGAGAATTATACTCGTATATTCTAACTACATCTCCACCTAATAAATAATCAGTTTCATTTCCTTTGAAATAATCATTTTTGTTAGTGTTAGTTGATTCTTTGACATCATATCCGGCATTTGTGAAATCGTTTTTAAAATCGGCAGCTCTGTATGTTGTATCATTAGTAGTTAGACCTGTTCTATCCCTCGTAGTATCTGAAGTCGATCCGGCTACATTGTTTTGATTAGTATCCCCTCCTACAGTTCCATTTCCTGCTGCGCCTTGCATATTTCCGCTAGTTCCACCTTGCATGTTTCCGTCAGTACCATTTTGAGCATTATTAGCGCCAGTACCTGTTCCATCTACACTTCCACTTCTAATGCCATCGTTTGTTATGTCGTTTTGTCTAGTGACATCATTATTTGTTCTTGTTCTTGATATGTTACCACACCCAAACAAAGATATTGAAACCAAAAGAATTGCTGTCAAATTCAACGCTAAAATAGATTTTCGCTTCATAATAATTCATCCTTTCTTGTGAAATCTTCTACGAAATTATTATGTGAAATAAAGCGAAAATCTATGCATTTCTTTAGTGTAGTCTACAAGCTTCTTTTATTCGATTGATTTTTTTAATCTTCTTACTCCAGGATATACTTCTTCTGTCATTTCATCGAGGATCAGATCATCATCTAAACTGATCTCATCTAAATATTCAATATGATCAAAAGCATCTTCGTAAGCGCTGTCTTCAAGATTAAAGTCATTTACGTCAATGTCATTTGATGTTTTTGCAAACTTATTATATATAGATTTTAAATCTAATTTATCTTCGTTAATTTCATGTAATTCATCTTCACTTAAGGATGCTTTTAAGTCATTTAAAAATTCTTCTTCTAGTAATTCGTTCTCTTCTTGTGTTTTCGCAATGTCTTCTATTTTAATGGCTTTTGTATCTATGCCGTTGATTTGCAAACACTTACCACAATTATCACATATTTTATTTTCATAGATATCGCAATAATCATCATCAGTATATTTATATGTCATTTAAAACACCTCATTTTTTTATTATGGAAACTTAATTATACCAAAAACAATAAATTAAATCAAATTTTTTATCGAAGATAGAATATCAATAAAGAATAAAATAATTTAACGTAGATAAATTATTAAATGTAATCTAATTATTTAATCTAAATTATATCATTCCATTCTATATATTTACTAAGTATAACAACAGCCTTTTCTAGGTAAGTCTTTTCTACTTCAGTAAATCTTTCGAATTCTTCACTATCCAAGTCTAAAACTCCAATAAGATTTCCTTCTTTAATTATAGGAATGACTATTTCTGAATTTGAGGCAGCATCACACGCTATATGTCCCTCGAAATTATGTACATCTTTAACAAGTAAAGTTTCTTTTTCTAATGCAGCTTTTCCGCAAACCCCCTTCCCTATTTCAATTTTTGTACAAGCAGGCATTCCTTGGAACGGTCCTAATACAAGAGTATTGTTTTTAACCAAATAAAAGCCACACCAATTTATTCTATCTATAAGTGCATTAATTAATGCTGATGCATTACAAAGCTTTGTTATTGGAGAATCTTCATCTCCTTGAATCAAACCTTCAAGCATTATAAGCATGTTGTCTAATTTACTTTCTGTACTCATGCCTTCAAAAATTTTAATATCAAACATATTTACTACCGCCTCACCTTGAAACTATCGTCCCAAAAAAAATAATTTTATAACCTTAACCTTAGTTATTCTACTATAAAATAATACTACCATTTTTAATTAATTGGAATACTTAGTTAATATATTGTATTCCAATTTAGTGTGTATCTAAACCAAATACATACTACCTATAAACACTTTAGAACACAAGTTTGCTATGTTATATAGTATATGTTATAATTATTAGAAGAATAGTGAGGTGTTTGTAATGTCAGACGAAAAAGATAAGCAATCAGAGATATATGAATTTTTAAAAAGTTATACAGAGAGCAAAGGTTATCCACCTTCAGTAAGAGAAATTTGCGAAGCAGTCTCTTTAAGGTCAACTTCAACTGTTCATGGACATTTAAAAAGATTAGAAAAAAAGGGAATGATTAAAAGAGATCCTTCTAAACCAAGGGCTTTAGAAATAGCAGAACTTTCAATACCGAAGAAAGAAATGATTAACATTCCTATTATAGGCAAGATTACAGCAGGTTTACCAATACTTGCAACCGAAAACATAGAAGACACATTTACGCTTCCATTGGATTTTATAAAACATGATAGAGAATTGTTTATGTTGCGTGTTTCTGGTGAAAGTATGGTTAATGCTGGTATTAGAGATAATGATTTAGCTATTATAGAAAGTGCACAAACGGCGATAAATGGTGATATAGTAGTAGCTTTAATAGAAGATAGCGCTACAATCAAAAGATTTTTTAAAGAAAAAGATCATATTAGACTTCAGCCAGAAAATGATGCTATGGATCCTATAATAGTAGATGATTGCATGATTTTAGGAAAACTTGTAGGTATATTCAGATCATTTTAAACAAATTACTTTGTTATTGATTTCGAAATTATATTATAAGATAGTAAATTAATAGACTATTAAATTTTATGATCTATAAAATTTAATAGTCTATTTTTAATTTTATGCCTACTTACATATTGGGAAGCTAGTGATAAATTAGTGATATTATTTATCAACTTCTAATACTTTGCTCAACCCAATAAGTATTCCAATTTTTCCATGATCAAAGTTTAATCCACCTTGAATATATGCTATATATGGCTCTCTAACTGGTCCATCAGCTGATAATTCGATTGTTGAACCTGAGATAAATGAGCCAGCAGCCATTACGATTTCACTATCATATCCTGGCATTGCCCATGGCTCACACACTGCAAATGCATCTATGGGAGATCCAGCTTGAATACCACTACAAAAATTAATTAATTTTTTAGCGTCGCCAAATTCAATTGCTTGAATTATATCAGTTCTTTTATCTGTTGATGAAGGAAATACCTTAAATCCTGCAATTTCCATTACACGGGCGCAGAATATTGCTGTTTTTACAGCTTCTATTGCCACGTGAGGAGCGGAGAACAATCCTTGATATAAACTCCTCATAAGTCCGTATGTAGCGCCATATTCGCCTCCTACACCTGGTACAGTCATTCTATTAGCAGCTGCATCAACATACTGTCTCTTTCCTACGATGTATCCTCCACCTGGAGCAATACCTCCACCTATATTCTTCATAAGTGATCCAGCCATTATATCTGCACCATATTCTGTAGGTTCAACAGGTTCAATAAATTCTCCGTAACAATTATCCACAAATATAATTACATCTTCTCGTATTTCTCTTATATGCCTAATAACTTCAGCTATTTCAGAAACTAGAAAAGATTTTCTTGAAGCATAACCAGTGCTTCTTTGAATATGTATAAGTCTGATACTTGGATCATTTCTCAATGCTTCTTGAATTTTATCAAATTGAAATTTACCTTTAGTATCTAAATCTACTATATCGGTTTTAATTCCATATTGATCTAATGAACCAGCGTTTTTCTTCTCTGATAGTCCAAGAACGCCAAGCAAAGTATCATAAGGAAGTCCGGAAACACATAAAATCTTATCTCCAGGCCTAACATTACCAGCGATAGCGCATCCAATAGCGTGTGTACCACTAACAAAATGTGGACGGACAAGTCCGGCTTCAGTATTAAAGATATTAGCATATACTTTATCTAATGAGTCACGCCCTAAATCATCAAGTCCATAACCTGTAGTATTTGTAAAGTGAGAGTCGCTAATTTTTTCTAATTGAAATGCTTTCAGTACTTTAAGTTGATTAAATTCTCTAATTTCATCATATTCCTTAAATTGAGCTTCAGTATCAGATAAAGCATGTCTATATATATCAAATGTCCTTTCGCTAATATTATAATTCTTAATTAAAAATTCTTCTGTCTTTTTTAACATATCTAAGTCTCATCCTCCAAAGTTTAGAAATACTCAAAAATAAATAGGCAAAAATGCCTATTTACTAAGTAGTTTCGTATTCGTTATCTGCAAATAAAATTGGTTTAGTTGGCGTTATAGTTGATATTGCATGCTTATATATAAGCATTTGCTTATTATCACAATCCAAAATAACAGTGAAATTATCAAAACCCTTTACAGTACCTTTTAACTGGAATCCATTTACTAAGTGTATTATTATTTGTATTTTATTTTTTCTCGCATTATTTAGAAATATATCTTGTAGGTTGTTTTGTTGCTTATTGACCAAAATATAACACCTCCATAAGTGATTTTATTACTAATATTATAACGCTAGTTCTTTATTATGTCATTAATAACTTTATCTAAAATTTCATCATCACTCATAATATCCTTATCTAAAAACATACATCTTTCATCACGTCTAAACCATGTAAGTTGCCTTTTAGCGTAATTTCGAGATCCTTGTTTTATCATATCTATTGCTTTATCTAGAGTTATTTTACCTTCTAGATAATATAATATTTCTTTGTATCCTATCCCCTGCATAGATTGAATATCTGAATTATATCCCATTTCTTTTAATCTTATGCATTCATTTAGCAAGCCCTTTTCCATCATTAAATCAACTCTTTTATTGATTCTATCATATAATTTTTCTCTATTCATAGTTAGTACGTAATAATATACATCATATTCACTATTGTAAAAATCCAATCCAACATTATATGAGCTAAAAGGCTTATTGGTAAGTTTAAAAACCTCTAACGCTCTGATAACTCTTTTCCTGTTGTTAGCATGAATTTCTTTGTAACTTATAGGGTCAACATCTTTAAGCATTTCATGTATATATTCATTACCCTTTTCTAATGCTAAAGTTTCTAGATATTCTCTATAACTTTCATCTTTTTCTGCTTCTGTAAAAGTCATGTTGCAAGTTAATGAATTAATGTATAAACCTGTTCCTCCTGATATTATTGGAAATTTTCCGTTACATATAATTTTTTCTAATGCTTCTTCGCCAAGTTGCTTAAAATCTGCTACTGAAAAAGGAGTATCAGGTTCTATTGCATCAATTAAGTAATGCTTTATCCCGTTCATTTCATCTTTAGTTACCTTTGCAGAACCTATATCCATATATTTATAGATTTGCATAGAATCAGCTGAAATAATTTCTCCGTTTAAATTTTTTGCTAATTTTATTGAAAGATCAGTTTTTCCTACTGCAGTAGGGCCACCAATAACTAATAATTTTTGCTTCATTATTTTATCCTTTCGTTAATAATTTTAAAGTTTATATTCATTTATAATAATACAAAAGCATTATATTATTCTTTTAAATTTTTTATCAATGTCTATACTTGTAAATTTTATTATTACAGGCCTCCCGTGTGGGCAGTGAAAAGGATCATCTATATATCTTAGATCTTCAATTAATTTAATCATCTCATTCATTTCTAATTTATCATTTCCTTTAATAGCTGCTTTACATGCTTTAGTTGCAATAGCATTATGTTTTACTTCACTTGTTTTTCCGTTTCCTAAATTTTTTAAATTATCAAGTATATCTAGGAACAAGTTTTTAGGATTAAGTCGTCCTAAGAAGTACGGAACTTCTTTTAAAGATAATGAACTTCCACCAAACTCTTCTAATAAAAAACCAGCCTCTCTAAATATGTCTTTATTCTCTTCAAAATAAGAATAATCATCAATACTCAAGTCAATTATACTTGGAACAATAAGAGGTTGAATTATAATAGTACCTTCTTCAATTTCTTTAAGATATTTTTCAAATAATATTTTTTCATGAGCAGCATGCTGATCAATCATGTATAAGGTGCCGTCATACTCTCCTAATATATAAGTTTTATTATATTGACCTATTATAGTAATTGGTGGAAACTTAGCAATAGGATTTGGCTTAATATTTTCGTATTTGTTTTCTGTAATTACGTTTTCTATAGGTTCAGAATTAGATTTTATTTCATCTTCTGCATTGTCACTATAATCATCAACCAAATTTTCTATATATGAATTAGGCTTAAGATCTACAGGAATACTTATAGGCTCTTCATTTTCTTTGTTATAATCAGTGCTTTCCTCAACTATTGTTTTATTAATATTATTCAAGCTTGGATCATATACACTTTTAAGGCTACTCTCGTTATTAGCCTTGAGGTCTTTTCCTTGAGACATTAAAGTCTTTGCTGCAGAACTTGCAAATTTAACCTTTTCTTCTTCTTCTTTTATTTTAAAAGCAATCTCCTCAAATGTTGGGAGCGGTTCTTTTTTTGTATTTTCTTCTTCTTTTATCGCAAAAGTATCAAAAACTTCATTTTTTAATGCAGTATGAACTGCTCCAAAAATCTTTTTGAATATCATTCTTTCATCATTAAATTTTATTTCAGCCTTTGTTGGATGAATATTAACATCTACATATTCGGGATATACTTCTATAAATAATATAAAGAACGGAAATTTATTTACTGTTGAAAATGACTT
This sequence comes from Clostridium sp. YIM B02500, assembly GCF_022324665.1. NCBI lineage: Bacteria > Bacillati > Bacillota > Clostridia > Eubacteriales > Clostridiaceae > Clostridium > Clostridium sp. YIM B02500. The sequence continues at coordinate 12,350 of NZ_JAKGTE010000038.1, forward strand.
AAATGCTTGCTCTACAGCTATTGCTAACGCCCTATTTTTTATGTATCTTCTATTTACGAAAATACTTTGATTATTTCTTGATCCTCTAGCTATTTCCTCAGTTCCTACATAACCATAAACAGTTATTAAATCGGAACTATCACTAAAGTAAAGTATATTATCTGTTATAGACTTACCATATATAGTTCTTATTACATCCTTAAGATCTCCATTACCAAAGGTATGTAATACTTTTTTATGATTGTTATACAATTTAAAACTTATTTTAGGATTTGCAAGTGATAATCTTGTTACTATATCATTTATTAATGAACTCTCTTTTGATACAGATTTTAAGAACTTCTTCCTAGCAGGAACATTAAAGAATAGATCTTGCACTTCTAGTATAGTGCCTTTATTTATTCCACACTCTGTTACTTCTGATGCTTTACCGCCCTCAATAGATATTTCATATCCAAAAGCTTCTTCATCCTGCTTAGACTTTAAATTAACTTTACCTACAGATGCTATAGATGGCAGTGCTTCGCCTCTGAATCCAAGAGTATGTATATTATAAATATCTTCTGACTCTTGGATCTTGCTTGTAGCATGCGGAAGAAATGCTTTCGCTATATCATCTTTATAGATTCCGTCTCCATCATCTATTATTCTAATAAGAGAAATTCCACCTTCTTCTATTTCAATGATTATGTTTTTAGAATTTGCATCAATTGAATTTTCAATCAGCTCTTTGACTACTGACGCTGGTCTTTCTACAACTTCTCCTGCTGCAATTTTATTTGCTGTGTCTTCATTTAATATATTTATTCTCTTCAAGATGTCCTTTCCTCCTTTCAATGCTTATGGGCGTAAAATGCAAATGATAAAATCACTTCCAAATAAGCCTTCCTAATGAACACATGAACTTATTTCTAATACATTGTTATTATTACATACTTGTTTAATATATTCAATAATATTGAAATACTGGCATTGGAATGATCTGTAATTCGAATATATCTTTTTGACTATGATTTTTATTGTATACTCTAAATGATTTTAGTATTTCTATTAATATTTCCATTAGAACAATATTATATTTAATTTACATATAAGTAACAATCTAAATACAAAATATATTTACAATAAATAATATTTGCCGATAATATGGTTAAGCTAATATTAGAAATTAAATATTTTCTATAAGGAGGCTTTAATATGAATGATAAAGATTTTTATAATTCAACTAAAAGTGTATCTGATCCAGCATCACAAAATTATAATAAGGTAGTAAAAGAAAAAGCACATCAAGAAAGTCCATTTGGGGAAGCTGAGCCTTCTTCTCATACTGAATTTAAAAAGAAAAGACACTAAAATCATAAATCCACGACAAAAATTAAATTATGTCGTGGATTTATGAACTTTAAATTAAATTATCATTTTTCAATAGATTATATAATGTAGGATTAAAATTAAATTGACCAATTAAATTTTCAACTTCTAATAAAGCTTTTTCTTTTTTATCCTTAGATATATTAGACTTAGAGGCTCTAATCAATATATTTTTAGGAGAATGTGCAATATCAATAAATTCTAAAAGTTGTGTTTTGTATCCTATGCATTCTAAAAGGTTTGCTCTAACAGAATCAGTCATAAGTGCTGCAATTCTTTCTTGAACTATTCCATACTTTGTTAATATAGACAGTGAATCTGTTTTCATCTGGGCGTTAAATTCATGCTGACAACAAGGGACAGAGAATATTAATTTAGCATTCCATTTTATAGCATTATATAATGCGTAATCAGTAGCAGTATCGCATGCATGTAATGTTATTACCATATCAACTTTATTATTATATTTAAATCCATTTATATCTCCAAGTTCAAAGTGTAAATTTTCATAGTTATAACTTTGGGCTATATCATTACATTTTTTTATAACATCGGCTTTAAGATCTAATCCGATCATCTTTACTTTAATATTCTTTATTTCTACAAGGTAATAATACAATACAAAAGTTAAGTAAGATTTTCCACAACCAAAATCTAAAACAGTAAGTTCTTTATAATCATTTTTCTTGATTTCATCATCAATAATTTCAACAAAACGATTAATTTGCTTGTATTTATCATACTTTGAGTTCACTACTTTTCCTTCTTTAGTAAATACACCTAAATCTATTAAGGGTTCAATAATCATACCCTCTTTTAATATATAATTTTTTTCCTTGTTATGAGCTTTATTAAGTGTTTTTTGATTATCACTTTTTTTCTTACTTAATAGAACCTTGCCCTTTTTTGATATTTTTACCTCAAAGCTAGCCGAATTTGACCATGCAGAAATTTGCTTATAATTCGGCTCCACATACTCAATAATTCTTTCTTCCAAAATATCTGTATCAATGTTTTCATGGAACACCTGCTTATCAGTATATTTTTCTATTTGATAGTACGTTCTTTTATCATTTTCTTTGAGATATATAACTATTTTATTATATTCAAAATTTTTATTTGTTTTATTGCTAATAACTAGCTTTATAACATTGTCTTCTATTATTTCTTTAATCGCTTTTTTTAACTCTTCCATACTTCAACTCACCTTATATTCAATAATCTTGTTTACTAACAGTATTAATATGTTAGTTTTAAACCTATTTTTATATTTTATATTAATTTCATCTACAATACTATGATTATTTATAGATAATTTCAATATTAGGAATTTATTATTTACGATGTTTCTTCAGTTATATTATACCTTTTCTTAATAATTCCTTGAATGTAGACCATTCAACAAATTTTCCACCCATACTTTCCAAATGTTTTGTATGCATCTGGCAATCTATAAATATGAAATTTTCGTTTTTTAATTTTTCTGCAAGCTTTATTAATGCTATTTTAGATGCATTACTTACCTTAGAAAACATACTCTCTCCGAAGAAGCATTTTCCTATTTTGACGCCATATAAACCGCCTACTAATTCATTATTAAGGTATGTCTCCACGCTCATTGCATAACCTTTATTAAATAAATTCATATATGCTTTTTTCATATCATTATTAATCCAAGTTCCCTCATTATTATCTTCACGAATATCCTTGCAGTTACTAATTACACCATAAAAATCTTTGTTGAAAGTTACATGAAACATCTCTTTTTTTATAATTTTCTTCATTGATTTAGAAATTTTAATTTCATCTGGTATTAATATAAATCTTGGCTTGGGACACCACCAAAGAATCGGCTCACCTTCGTTATACCATGGAAATATACCATTACAATAAGCTGATATCAATCTTTCTAATGATAAATCTCCTCCGATTGCCAAAAGTCCATCTTTTTCTGAAAGCTCAGGATTAGGAAATATTATCTCATTTGTTAGTCTAAATATGGGCATCATATTCACTTCCTTGTATTTTAATTCTTCTTTTAAAATTATTCTATCATATTCTAATACTTAAATAATTCTTTGCAAAAAAATAAGCTTGTAAAAGCTTATTTTTTTATTATAATCACTCTACTTAGATTTATTATTTAGTTCCTTATATAGGTTCCCAAAAAGATAATTCATTTTATATAAATTTGTTTGGTTATATAAAATTAAAGTTTAAGATAAACTTTAATGAATCAAAGTGTTTAGACTCTATATAACAAATATACAGCCTAGTGTATTATTAAAAATACAAAATACTTTATGATTATAAGATTTTATAAAAATCTAACATTGATTCCTTTACCAAGAAGTTGGACGCACTATTGACTTTGGTAAGATTGTATTAGAATCTCCTTTAGCTGAATTAATCTGAGATTGCGTAATGAATAAGCTATCTTTAAGATTAGCACCTCTAATATCTGCATCACGTAAGTCAGCTCCAATAAGATCCGCATAACTCAAATCATTTCCTCTAAGATCTGCTGCTATGAGAAATGCCCCTCTTAGGTCCGCACCTTTAAGATTAATCTTTTTAAGATCTGCACCAATGCAATCCAATCTGCCAGCAATTGTTTTTTTACGTTTTAAGTTAGTTTTACTGTTACCAAGCGCTTTGGCCCTAACAAATTCGCTTGTTTGCCTGAGTAGCGCATTAACATTATCTCTATGCACCTCTATATCTAAAGTCATAAGGAGGTCGGGTGCTGATTTAGTAATATCTTCTGTTTCAGTTATTAGATCATTTATTTTATTTTTTATCTTTTCATTAGTTTGAATTGATAAAGTTTGTTTTAGATACCACAACATTTCATGAAGCTGCCTCATAATCAAAAAGACTTCATACATTTTATCGGATAATTCGGGATTTTCTCTCCAATTATGTCCAGCATATGTAATTTGAGCAACCTTTTGTCCAGCACCAAAACAGTCGTAAGTTGTACAACCTTTAAGTCCTTTTTTTCTCAAATCTTTATGAATAGAGCAACCAAAATCTGATTGCAAATTTAAGCAAGGCTTTCCAGCGCTTTTATTGTTTGGAAATCCGTCTGAAGCCGAAAAATATAATGCAACACAACAAAAACCAAAGCATTCTTGGCAATTAATTTTTAGATCTTCAAATAATTCTTCTTCAAATGTATTTTCGTTTATATATGTCAAAGTAACTCACCCCGTAATAGTATATATAACACAGTTGTAACTTATAGCAAGTAATTTAGCATTAAAATATTATATTATTTATTTAAAAACTTATGTTCCAACTGCATTTAGAATTATTTTAACATAATTGGAACTATTAAACTACTTTAATAGGATTAGAAAGTTTTTATTTTAATTTTTTAGCTTCAGCAACTAACCTATATAGAGTGTTCATGGCTTCCATAGGATTTAAACTTAATATATCCACTTCGCTAACTTCTTTTAGAAATGCCTCTTTTTCTATAAAAGTAAAATCTAATTGCATATTGTTAGAAGAATCCTTATTCTTATGTTTTTTAGATGAATTTTCAGTCTTTTCATCAATTCTATGATCAGCTTTATTACTTTCTGTTTTATCAAAAGGGTCTTTTGCTTCAACTTTTTCTATATATTCACTCTTACTTTCACAGGCTTTTTCAGTAATAGTAACTACATTGTTGCCTCCATTTATATCTACAGCAACCTCATTTTCTATGATTTCAGTGTTTGTTACTTTGTGTATATCAAAATTATTTTCGCCTTCAAGGCCTAGAAGAATTTCTTTTGCTCTATTAATGACATCATCAGGAAGACCAGCAAGTTTTGCAACTTCTATACCATAAGACTCATCCGCACCACCTTCGACTATCTTTCTTAAGAAGATTACGCTATCTTTCATTTTCTTAACAGCTACAGAGTAATTCTTAACACCAGGCAAAACTCCTTCAAGTTTTACTAATTCATGATAGTGTGTTGCAAATAAAGTTTTACATCTTAAATTTTCGTTACCAGTTATGTATTCAATGACAGACCAAGCTATCGAAAGTCCATCATAAGTTGATGTTCCACGCCCTACTTCATCTAATAATACTAGACTTTTAGAAGTTGCATTCTTAAGTATATTTGATACTTCCCACATTTCAACCATAAATGTGGATTTACCACCAGCTAAATCATCAGAAGCTCCAATTCTAGTGAATATCTTATCACAAATTGAAATATTAGCGCTAGAAGCAGGTACGAAAGATCCTATTTGGGCCATTAACGTAATAAGGGCAACCTGTCTCATGTATGTTGACTTACCTGCCATGTTAGGTCCAGTTATTAATAGTAATTCCTTATCACTTTGATTCAAGGTAGTATTGTTGGAAACAAATTCACCTCTTCCAATTACCTTTTCAACAACTGGGTGCCTGCCATCTACTATTTCGATAATTCCATCCTCGTTGATTTCAGGTTTTACATAATCATTTTCAAGAGCGATTAATGCCAAGGTAGAAATACCATCTAGATTAGAAATTATTCTAGCACTTTTTTTTAGTCTTGCAATTTCCTTCTCAATGGAATCTCTTATATCAGTGAATAAAGAATATTCTAAGTTTATAAGCTTCTCTTCTGCGCCAAGAATTTTATCTTCCATAATTTTAAGTTCTTCTGTTATATATCTCTCAGCGTTTGCAAGAGTTTGTTTTCTTACATACCTACCTTCTGGAATAGAATTATAATTTGATTTTGAAATTTCTATGTAATATCCAAATACTTTGTTATAACCTACCTTTAAAGATTTGATCCCGGTAAATTCTCGTTCACGATTTTCCAGAGCTGCAATCCATTCCTTACCATGAAGCTTTGACTGTCTTAATTCATCAACTTCTGAATTATAACCATCTTTAATTATATTTCCTTCTTTTATACTTAAAGAAGGCTCTTCTTTAATGGAAGATTCAAGTAATTCTCTTATGTCTGATAGCTCATCTAAATCTTCATAATATTCCTTTAGCAGTTCTGAATTAGCACTTCCTAAAAGTTCTTTTATAGATGGTAATTTGTCTAATGAAGCTTTAAGAGATAACATATCTTTTGCATTCACATTTTTATTTGAAATTTTACCGACAATTCTTTCTATATCATAAATATCTTTTAAAGAACTTCTTAAATCCTCATTAAAACTAATTGAACTAAATGCTTCGCTAACACCACTTAGTCTTTTTTCTATTTCAGATTTAATAATTAACGGTTCTTCAATCCATTTTCTAATTGTTCTACCACCCATAGATGTAGCACTCTTATCAAGAACCCATAAAAGAGACCCTTTTTTGCTTTTTTCTCTTATACTTTCAGTAAGTTCTAAATTCCTTCTTGAATTTCCGTCGATCGTCATGTAATTAATTATTTCATATTGTTCTAGCAAATTTATATTAGTTAAACTCATTTTTTGAGTTTCATATATGTATTTAAGTAGTACTCTACTTGAAATTTCTCTTTCATTTACTAATCCAGAAACCTCTAAATCCGAAAATTGATCTATAATTTCTTCTTTTGATACGATAAATTCATTAAAGTCTTTCTCTGTAATAAGTGCAGTAGTTATACCCTTTATATCATCTATTAAAGATTGGCTAATGTTTTTATCTACTAAAATTTCTTTAGGTGCAACCTTTGAAATCTCATCTAGTAAGGTTATCTTAATATTATCAAAGGAAGTTGTTTTAAATTCGCCAGTACTTATATCCGAAACTGCTAAACCTATTTTTTCATCGCTTTCATATATGGTCATTAAATATGTATTATCATTTTCTAGAGAACTATTAGCATCTATGAATGTTCCTGGTGTAATTATTTTTACAACACCTCTTTTTACAATTCCTTTTGCTTCCTTTGGATCTTCAAGCTGTTCACATATTGCTACTTTATATCCCTTATTAACAAGTCTTGGTATATATGCTGCTGCTGCATGATGTGGTATTCCACACATAGGAGCTCTTTCCTCAAGACCACAATTTTTTCCTGTAAGAACTAATTCAAGCTCTCGAGATACAGTTATTGCATCATCAAAGAACATTTCGTAAAAATCACCTAATCTATAAAATAGAATACAATCACTGTATTCCTCCTTCGTTTTCATATATTCAACCATCATTGGCGTTAAAGCCATAATTAATTTCCTCCTTTTTATGTAGCTAGGTTACACTATTTATCGACCTAGATTTATATATATTTAATTTAAGGTAATATTTATATAAATTTCATTATACATCTAAAAATCCCTAGAACAATTATAACAATTATCTTAGAGATTTTCATTAATATTTTATTTAAGTGAAAATAGATATAAATATTTATCTTAAAAATATTTTTCTAATTTTAGTTTTTCTTAAAATTGTAATTATTAATGCAGACAATAATAAAGAACAGATAAACCTAAGAAGTGTATTTGCAAAAAGTACTGGTATAAACATTGCAAGCCATATCATAACTATTTGATGAGAACAATATATTCCTAAGCTATATTCCCTACAGGCTTTAGAAACCTTAGTAGAAATATTTTTTGTGGAATTAATTGCCCAAATTAAGATTAAAGGGGCTGCAATTATTGATGATAGATACATATTAGCGTCCTTAGCAATTCCAGTTTTATTTAACACAAAGGTTTCAATTAAAAGTAATATAATTGAAAGTATACTTAGTAATCCTGACTTTTGTATCTTTTCATTTAATTTATATTTGCTAACGATTGCACCTAAAGATACAAAAAGAATTGATTCAGTAATGCCTATTTGTGGAAGCATAAATATTGAAGTATATCCGTTGATTAATGGATTTATCATAGTTTTTTCAAACAACCCATAATAGGTATCTCCAGTTGTCCCAAATAGATATAATACAAATCCAATTATAAACAAGAAAAACAGCTTGTCTCTTTTTAATAATGGGGAAATTATAAAGATAGTAATAATTAGCGAAGATATATACCAAAGGCTTCCTGTGACCCCTGCAAATAATAATCTCTCAATAATTAAAATAGGTGGTGCACTTAAACTGCTTAAGACAAGAGGAAATAACGCTATGATCTCAATAAGCACCCATAAAACATAGATACGTAATAAATGCTTAATAGTTGATTTAGGCTCTTTCTCAGAACCAATTCTATTATATAAAAAGTAACCCGAAACCATAAAGAAAAATGGCACAGCGAGTCTAGCAATACCCATACTAGTAGCAATCCATAAGTCATCATTTACGGATTTAAAAGCCATTGTATGAACTGATACAACTGCAATTGCAAAAACTAAGCGTAATACATCAACCATTCCATAATGAATATCATTTTTTGTTTCCATAACTTAATATTCTCCTTTAAATTATTAATATTTGTATTAGACATATCTTTACTGTTCAACAGATTTTAAATCATCTATTAATCTATTTATTAATTCAGGAGGTAAATTTCGTTTACTACGAAATGTGTCTATATAAAAAAGAAGTTCATTTGTAGTATTTATTATCTGCCGGATTTTATTATTTCTGCTTTTCTTTATTAATACTTTTCCGCCATCTTTTATTGCATTTAAAGCATTTATAAATACGTCTTTAACATATTTATATTTTTCTTCAATTTCCTTTAACTTCATATCATATTGTAATCCCCTGAGGTAAGCTAATTGGGCATAAGCAAAATTTATTTTCGTAGTAAGATAAACTGTTTCAAAATCATCATATATTACATATGCATTCTCTTCATTTCTTATTGAACCAAATACCCTCTCCATTGCAGAATAGGTAGTTATCCATACATCACCAGCTTGTTTTACCTCATTTGTTTGAAATTTACCTCTCTCAATAGCTTTTCTAATAGTTGAACCATCTGACAATCCCCATTTCTTTGCTGCCTCAGATAGTGTCATAACAAATGCTAAACCTTTAGAACTCATATCTTCGTTTACGCTATATAAGGCCTTTATATCTGATTTTTCTAATTGACCATTAAAGAATTTGATTTCATTACCATATTGGTCATACTGAGTTGATAGAACTAATATATTTTGTTTTTTGTACAGTAAATCATAAATATCATCAATTTCTGTGATTAGCTTCTTAAGCTCATTATCTTCTGTATTGTATACTAAAGCAGGATAAAGTCTTCTGTTTTCAGATGTTATTATAGAAATATTCATATGTATCCACTCCATTACTTTTGACACTATCTAGTGACAACTTCATTATATTCTTATAAGATATATATATCAATTTGCATATTAACTTAATAATAGCTTAATATCATTATATATGCGGTTTGCTAATTAGTTTTCATTATTTGGTGATTATTAGCTTTAATTATCTCCTTATATCGTGAAAATTATCTATTATGTCTACTAATAAATAATGTATTATTTATTAGGTGACTTTTTATGGTATTATTAAATCTATGTCTCCTTATAATTTAATTTCTTTTTTATTCTCTTTAGAAACCATAACTTTCTGAATTGATCTTTTCTCTAACTTAATCCATAGAGTTAACTTGAATTGAATATAAATTCATAGAGAATAAAAAAGCATCAAATTCAATTCTTATTGTGTTGAATTTGATGCTTCATTTGTTTTTTTATATATTGTTATTTAAAAAGGATTTAACTAGCTAATTTAAGTTAATATCGTACTTATTTTAGTATAAGATATTATCTAACTAAATTTATTACTGTTGCTTTAGGTCTAGACATAGATTCAATTGAATATCTTATTCCTTGAGTTCCTATTCCAGAAGCTTTAACTCCTAGGAATGGGAAATGGTCTGGACCTCTCTCTGTTTTATTATTTACTTGTACTGTACCTACCTCTAATCTGTCAGCTACATAAAATGCATCATCAATATTTTCTGTAAATACTGCACTTTGAAGTCCGTATTCTGATTTATTCGCTATCTCAATAGCTTCATCTTTATCTTTTACTCTTATTATTGGAAGAACTGGTCCAAAAGGCTCTTCCCATGCAAGCCTCATATCAGTAGTAACATTATCAAAAAGTGTTGGGTATATTAAATTACCTTCTCTATTTCCACCAACAATTAGATCTGCACCTTTATCTTTAGCATCATCTATTAATTCCATAACATAATCAGCCGCTTTAGTACTAATTAATGGTACAATATCTACATCTTTGTCTAATGGATTTCCGACCACAAGTTTATTCATTTTCTCTTTAACTTTAGAAATTAATTCATCAGCAACTTTTTCTAATACTAAAATTCTTTTTACTGCAGTACATCTTTGGCCAGAGTATGAGTAACCACCTGCTACAATATTATTGGCTGCAAGCTCTAAGTCCGCATCTTCTAAAACTATAGCGGCATCTTTTCCACCTAACTCCATTAAAAGTGGTACCATGCTAGTTAGTTTTGAAATTCTAACACCAACGTCTGTACTTCCAGTGAAATTAATAAAGTTTACGCCTTTATGAGTAACTGCGTAATCTCCTATTTCGCTTCCTCTACCTGTGATTGTATTTAATACCCCATTTGGTACTCCTGCTTCTTGAAAAACTTTTGCTAAGTATAAACCACATAGGCTACCTTGAGTAGCAGGCTTTAATACTAATGAGTTTCCTACAATTATTGCAGGCGCTATCTTTGATGCTGATAGGTTTATTGGGTAATTAAATGGAGATATTGCAAGAACTACTCCTAATGGCTCTCTATTTACAACTGAGATTTTATTTCTTTTAAATCCAGGGAAAGTATCGCCTGGTATACTTTCACCAGACATATTCTTAGCTGTATCAGCAGTGAATCTTATAAAATCTGCTGTTCTATGAATTTCAGACTTTGAGCTCTTTCTGTCTTTACCAATTTCTCTGACCATAATATCAACAATTTCATCAGTTCTTTCAACTAAAATATCAGCAGCTTTATATAAAATCTCAGCTCTTTCACTCATTGGAACTTTACTCCATTTTTTTTGGCCCTCTTTTGCAATGCTTAGTACATTATCAACATCTTCCTTTGTCATAGCAGGAACTGTGCCAATTAATGAATTATCAAGTGGCGAATAGATTTCAATTACTTTGTTATCTTTACTACCAACCCATTCACCATTTATTAAATTTTTAAAGTTATTATTTTCGCATTTTATACAATTAAACATTCCTTCACCTCTTTAATACAATTTACTAATTAATATTAATTATCATTTAATAATATAATATACTAATTCTTATATTATATCCAGATAAATTAATAAAATTTAATAATTAATATATTTTTCTTATTGAAAATACAGCTTAGTGTTATAAAGTATGGAATATAAAAAATTACTTCTTATGAATTTTATGAAAAATTTAAGATTAAAATTCATATTAATTAAAACTTTAAGAATATCTAATGCCTTTTGGTATAAAGCCTATAGAAAATAGTTATTTTAACCTGTTATCTTTAGTAAAAAATGTTCTATATCCAAGGGTTACAAACAAGACAGTGGACACAGCGGTACTGCCTAATATAGCAAGCATTATGCCAATTTGATATTTTATTGCAGTGATAGGAAATGTTCCAGAAAGAATCTGTCCTGTCATCATTCCTGGTAGCGATACAATTCCCATAGTTAGCATGTTATTCATAGTTGGAAGTATGGCGCTGTCGAAAGCATTATTAACAATTTGTCTAGTGGCATCAAGTGGGCTTGCACCAAGCATTAACGAATTTTCTATTTCAATTCTTTTATCTTCAAAATCACTACATAGTTTATTTGCACCTAGTGCAATACCTGTCATGCTGTTACCAACAATCATACCTGAAATAGGAATAAAATATTGAGGATTGAACCATGGGCGAACACTAAGAACAACTATTATAAAGAAAGCTGCAGTCAAAAGAGCTCCAAAGGTCATTGAAATAGCAATTATACTTTTTAATTCCTTTGACATTTGAACTTTAACTCTTTTTATTGAATTATAAATTGCAAAAGAAATCATAATTATAATCATAAAAGAAGTTAACCACCAACTTGGATTATTAAATACGAACATGAGAACATAGCCCATTATAGTAAGTTGTATTGTCATTCTAGTTGAAGCAATCAATATTTGTTTTTCTCTTTTGATACCTCGTGATTTAAAAATAATAAGCATTATTAGTACAAAAACATAAGCAATTGAAAGTTGGAAGACTGATAGATTCATTACTGCATTATTCATAATAAGATTTCACAACCTCTCCATTTTCAATCCTAACTATTGAATTGTTATATTTCTGCGCTATTTGCTCTGAATGAGTGATCATTATAAGTTCCTTATTGTTTTCTAATACAAACTTTGAAAAATTATCTATTATAAATTGTTCAGTATCTTTGTCTAGTGCAGCTGAAGGCTCGTCTAACAAATATGTATCAGCATCCATTAACATTACTCTAGCTAGGCATAGTCGCTGTTTCTCTCCTCCAGAAAGGTTACCACATCCATCAGTGAGTTTTTTATTAAGTTCTACTCTTTCAAGAATTTCTTTCATTCTACTCTTTGATGCAGGAAGTTTTTTTGAAAATTCCAATCCAATTTGGAGATTGTCTTCTATATTACCACTGTAAATAACAGGAGTTTGACCTAGCATAACTACATTTCTACGTAATAATATTGTATCAATTTTAGAAATATCTTTATTATTATAAAGTATAACTCCTTCATCGGGTACGTTTAAACGGTTTAACATACGAAGTAAAGTTGTCTTTCCACTACCAGAAGGCCCTACAACACATGTAATTGGTTTATCTATATTCAGAAATTTGATATCTAATATATTTCTAAATTTTATATTTCTAATTTCAAACATATTAATTCACTTCCTCATTATATAGCGTTTGTAATCATTTCTGCACATATCATTCAAATTGATTGATGGCATAAACTTTATTATAGATAAAAAATCGCAGGCGACTGTGGTTAAGTTCCGTATTTTGCTTCGCACTCTTTAAGAATAAAAAAACCTTGTAACAATTATACCAATAATTACAAGGTTTTTCACCAAATCTATGAATTTTTAATAAGTCCAATAGCCACACCTAAAACGTTAAATTGTTGATCCTCTATAATAATTGGCTGATATTTGTCGTTCTCAGGTATAAGAGCAATTTTCCCATCAATAACTTTATAAGTCTTAAGCGTTGCTTCACCTTCAATATCAACAGCAACAATATCCTTAATACGTGGCATATTCTGCTTACTTATTACTACATAATCTCCATCATAAATATTTTTATTTATCATGGAATCACCTTTAACTTTAAGCATAAAAACATCTTTTGAAGTTCTTATCCAATCCTTTGGTAATGAGTAGCTATCCTCAATATATTCATTAATTAAAATTGGATTACCCGCTGCAATCTCATTAAATACAGGAATATTTACTACGTCGTCTACTTTTTCTTCAAAATTGTTATAATCTACATATATTTCATCTACTGATCCTGAATCTTTTATAAATCTATGAGATATATCTCTTTTTAAATCTATGTATTCTATAGACCCTAATGTAAGAGATGAACTTTGTAATAAATTCTTATTAGCCTCATTTTTTTGAATCAACTTATCACTGCTATCTACAAATCCTTCTATCTCTTCAACTTCTATTTCTTTGTAAGATTCATTCAAAGAAATACATTTTCCCTTCATATCATATCCTAAACTAGAAAAGTGGCGTCCCTTTACAAGCCAAGCATTAGGAATTGCAGTTTCAAAAGTATCCATAATAAATGTTATACTTGAATAAGATTTTTCATTATATATTGATTTAACTAATTCTAATTGAACTTTCGTAAGTTGCTGACTATTATCTATAAATATGTGAGTATAATTAATTATTGGAGCTTTTTTTGCTTCATTTAAAGCTAAAAGTTCCATGTCTTGAGCATCTACTTTATTAAGCTTTCTTAAGTTATTAGTATATTCTTCTAAAACTTCAAAGATAGCTTGTCTTTGCTTAGAGTTTCTTCTAAGAATTTTAGATATCTCAACGTTCAAATTATTAATTCTACCAACTCTATTAGCGCTTTGATATTCTTCAAGTTTTAAATAATTACATGATTTAATCCATTTAATCTCGTCTTTTATAAATTCAATATGATCTAAATTTAATATATCCGGCTTTTTCTTTTCGTATCTTTTTGACACTATACGTATTGCATCTTTAAGCTCAGCTTCACGTTCTTCAAAAGATGCCAAAGTAAGATTTATATTATTATTTTTTACATATTTGTTTAAATAATAAGAGACTAAAGAATCTATTGTGCTTATTTCTAATTTATCACTATTATCTTCATCAAAGAAGCTATTTTGATGATATTTTTCACCTTCAATATTTCTATAGACAGAATAAAAATAATCAGAATATTCTTCGTTACAAGCTGCGACAAGTATTTTATCATCCTTAGATATACAATAATTATTAAGTAGTGATGGAATCTTATGTATAAATGCAGTGGTCTTCCCAGACCCTTTTGGACCTTTTATTAATAGATGACCATTTGGCTTATTATTAATTATCTTTTTTTGTTTTTTGCCAAATTCCATATTTCTCCCCTCCTTTTTTCATTGAATTTCACTTTATAAATCGAACATGAATTCTTAATTATTTTGTAATTATACTATACTTAATAGCTGTATGTAAAGTTTAGAGAAGTAACGTAAATTTGTTTGTCGATTATCGAAAAATCTTTAATTAGCTGGTCAAACATTGTATTAATCTTATAAAATAGTTATAATAAACAAAGTAAAATAAGGCAATTTAAATATGGATATACAAACGAAAAAGGAAGGTGACATAATGGAATCCAATATTATATTTTTTGATATTGATGGAACATTATTTAATGAAAAGACTTATACAGTCCCTAACAGTGCTAAGGCAGCTCTAAAAAAAGCACAAGAAAATGGGCATCTAATCTTCATTAATACAGGGAGAACAATTATAGGAATTGATGATTGTGTCAAAGAACTAAATTTTGATGGTTATGTTTGTGGATGTGGAACTTACATAGAATTTAAAAATAAAGAAATACTACATAGAAATCTTGGAATAGATTTATCAAAAGAAATTGTAGCCAAGCTTCGCAAATATAATATCGATGCTATATTAGAAGGTAAGAATGACATTTATTACGATACTAATATACATTCTAAAGAAGTTCTTAGAATCAAAGAACGTCACATAAGGGAAGGATTTTATAAAGGTAAAACTTTTGATGATACTGAAATTAACTTTGATAAATTTGTAATTTGGACTAATGAAAATAGTGATTTTGAAAGCTTTCATAATGAGTTCAAAAGTTTATTTGAATTTATCCATCGTGGTGAAGGCTTTTATGAATTAGTTCCTTTAGGATTCTCTAAAGCATCAGGTATAGAATACTTAATAAATTATTTAGATATTCATCACGAAAACACATATGCTATTGGTGATAGTACAAATGATCTATCTATGCTTAAATATGTAAAAAACAGTATTGCTATGGGAAATAGTACTCCATTATTATTTGACTTAGTATCATTTGTCACAAAGGATATTGAGGATGATGGAATTAAATATGCTTTAAAACACTACAATATTATATAGAAAATTATTTATTTTTAGTTCCTCCTAAAAGAAATGTATAAAATAGCCTGTCGCTAAATATACATAGTAGAAGAAATCTTTTAGGAGGAAAATACTAGGACTTAAAAAATAAATTTATATTGGTATATAAGCAAAAAGCACCTAATAATATAAAATTTCATAGTATAATATGAAACCTTTAAAATTTAAGGAGTAGTAAAAGTGGAAAATTCAATTAAAGCTATTTGCAATACTTCAACATACTTGGATAAATATCATTCGAATACAAACTTTTCAAGTAATGATTCATTACTCGTTGGGTCCATAAACAATAGGTCACTAGGCAATAATCGCTATATTTCTTTATTAAACTTTCAACTATCTGAATTACATCCTAACGCTGTAAAGAAAGCATATTTATATTTGTTTATTCAAGATATTAAACCAGATTATAAGAATTCCTTTAGCTTTGGTATTTTAGGTAATTATAGCAATATAGATATAGCTGCTATTGATTGGTCGAGCTTGCCCAAAAAGGATTATACAAAGTTATTAAATCATATAGTACATGGATATAATATAGGACATTATTTAAAAATTAATGTTACTTCATTAATTAGATCTCTAACAACACATAACGAAAGCTATAATATATTTTTACTTCCTCAAAATCAGGATTCTAATTCAATTATTAAATTATCTTCATTCGAGTCAAAATATCCTCCATATTTAGATATAATAACATATAATACAGATTCGACAAATAATATAGATTTATCGGAAGAACTTAATATTGAAACTTATATTGAAGAACCTGTTGAAGAGAATACTTACGATGATGAGGAGACTGAGACTAATAATTCTGAGGATATTTCTGCATCAAAGGAATCTTCAAATGTTGAAAGAGATAGTGTAAAGGATCAAGAAGATGTTACATTAATTAATCATTTGCTTAATAAAGTTATGGATATCTTAGTAAATCAAGATTTGAAACTAAATTCTCTGAACTCTTACAGTGAATCTTTAGGCCAAGAAATAAACAGCCTATCAAACAAAGTTGCAGATATCGGTGATAAAATATCTTCATTAGGTGAAAATTCTGCTAATTTAAAACAAAATGATATTGAAACGTTAAATATGAATATGTCATCATTAAATAATCAGCTATTGGAATTAAAAGCTCTATTACCTAATTTAAGTGTAAATATTAAGAATCTAAAAGAGACAATTAATGAATTTACTAAGACAGGGAAACTTGATTTTTCTAATTTGAACTCTATAAGCTCTCAATTATTAGAAGTATCGTCAAATTTGAATTCATTAACGAAATTGATTTGTTCCATAAAAGCTGAGCCCGTAAACTAGACTACAATAAAAAATCATTTAATATGTACTGTATAATTAAAGTTCTTGTTCAGGTAATAGTAAAATTATTTAAGCAAGAACTTTAATTATATGCTCTATTATTGATTAACACTTGTCTATCTTTGACAAGGCTTTTTAAAGGTTCTTGCTCAAACATGTGGTCTTCATTAGGAATATAGTTTAGAGCCTTTTTATTAATTATATTATTTATACATGTTTTTATAATATTTTTGATAATCACCAGAGGTTACATTTTTCATCCATTCTTTATTATCTAAATACCACTTTATTGTTTGTTTTATTCCAACTTCAAAAGCAGTTTCTGGGTACCACCCCAATTCTTTTTTTATTTTGTCTGGTGCTATGCCATATCTTCTATCATGTCCTTTTCTATCCTCAACATATTTTATTAAGCTTTCACTTACATTCTTATCTACATTTTCGTTAATATAAGAAATAACGGTTTTAACAATTTGTATATTAGTTCTTTCGTTATGACCACCAATATTATATATCTCTCCTACTCTTCCATTATTAATTACCATATCAATAGCTTTTACATGATCTTCTACAAAAAGCCAGTCTCTTATATTCATTCCATCTCCATAGACAGGAAGCCTCTTATGATTTAAACAATTATTTATTAATAAAGGAATTAACTTTTCTGGAAATTGAAAAGGTCCATAATTATTTGAGCACCTTGTTATATTTATAGGCATTTTGTACGTATCATAATAAGCTTTAACTATCAAATCTGCCCCTGCTTTACTTGAAGAATATGGACTATGAGGATCTAAATGGGTAGTCTCTTTAAAAAAGCCTTTAGAACCTAATGAGCCATAAACTTCATCTGTTGATACTTGAAGAAATTTAACGCCTTCCTCAAATCCTTGTTCATTTTCCCAAGCATTTTTTGCGCAATTGAGGATATTAACAGTACCAAGTATATTTGTTTTCGCAAATACTTCAGGTTCTTTTATACTTCTATCAACATGGGATTCTGCTGCAAAATGGACAACATAATTTATATGATATTTCTTAAAAAGTATTGTAACTAATTCTTTATCACAAATATCTCCTTCAACAAATTCGTATCTTTTATCATTCTCTATTGATTTAAGATTTTCTAAATTCCCTGCATAAGTTAACTTATCTAAATTTATTATATTAATATCTTCGTATTTATTTAGCATATATAAAATAAAATTTGACCCTATAAATCCAGCTCCACCTGTAACTAAATAAGTTTTCATGACTACAACTCCTTCATTTCACTTGCCTAATTTACTTATAAACGCTTCTATTGCATCTTTCCAATCTCTCATTTCATCGCCAACAGTATTTCTTAACATCGCATTATCGAGAGACGAATATTTAGGCCTTTTTGCCTGAGTCTTATACTCTTCAGAAGTACAAGGTCTTACTTCACATTCTTCTCCAGATAATTTAACAATTCTTTTAGCAAATTCATACCATGTACACTCGCCATTATTAGTACAATGATATATTCCGTAACCATCTGTTTCTATTAGCTTCAAGATATGATATGCTAAATCATTAGCATAAGTGGGATTTCCCATTTGATCATTCACAACATTAATATGGTTTTTTTCTTTAGAAAGTTTCATTATTGTATAAACAAAATTACTT
This sequence comes from Clostridium sp. YIM B02500, assembly GCF_022324665.1. Lineage (NCBI taxonomy): Bacteria > Bacillati > Bacillota > Clostridia > Eubacteriales > Clostridiaceae > Clostridium > Clostridium sp. YIM B02500. The sequence continues at coordinate 31,304 of NZ_JAKGTE010000038.1, forward strand.
CCTACATAACCATAAAGCCACGCTGTTCTTACAATAAAATGCTTTGAACATAATAGCTGTACATACTGCTCTCCAAGAAATTTAGTTTTACCATATACACTAGATGGTGAAGCTAAATCATATTCTTTCAATGGCTTATGATTATTTTCATTAAACACATAATCAGTAGAAACTTGTACTAGTTTAGCGCCTATGGCGTCACAAGCTATAGCAAGATTTCTTGGTCCTATTGAGTTAACTCTAAACGCAAAATCTTCATCAATTTCGCATCTATCAACATTGGTGGCTGCAGCGCAGTTTATTACTACCTCTGGCTTTAAATAACTCAGTACCTCTTTAACCTTGACTAAATTTGTTATATCTAGCCTATCTACGTCAAAGCCAATAACTTCAGATACTTTTATACTCTCCGATATTTCTCCTATATCAGCTCTTCCGATTTTTATTATTTCAGTAATCTCTCTACCTAACTGTCCTTTTGCTCCAGTTATTAATATCTTCATTATAAAATAAGCACCTCTTTTAACTATATATTATAATCTGGATATTACCTTAAAAAATTTCATTTATTCCTACATTAACTTTATCATTTTCTGATAAAATTACCTTAATAACTTTCTATAAAAGTTATGCAACGTTTAATTAGTATCATTCCTCTTAATTCATTCCCTGTACTAAAGTGCATAAAAATCTGTACCTTTATAATTAAATATAGCTTCATCATAAAGTACTAAAAATCAATATGAAAAATCTTACGGAATATAAAATAAGCTTTATTATATAATGATATGTAAAAATTAGAGGAATGCTGCAAATATATTCGTCATTATTTTCAATTCTTTTGCTCTCCTCTAATATTCCATAGATTATAGTTATTGTATATAGGTATGGATATCATTTCATCTACAATTGCTTTTGTAGAAATCAAAACACTAACTTCAAACTTCATTTTTTCATTTGCAACAACTGGATTGCTTGTTATTGTAGCAAAAGAATTTACTACAAACTCTACTCCTTGTTGTTCTGCATAAACCGGGATATATAACCTTGCTTTCTGCATTCCTTCAATCTTTCCTTCTACAATATATTTTTCTTTATCCTTACCTTTAAACTCTACGATATATGGTATGTAAAAATTATATTGTAATATTGAATAATCTTTTCGAGTATCTACAATCGTTATATTTTTTGTTTCATTTATAACTTCACATTTTTTAAATTTAATATATTCTAGGTTCATAATTGCATCCTTATTTAAGGGTAATCTAATTGAAATTTCAGAGAAAATTATTTTTTCTTGATAAGTAGATAGCACTTTTTTTGCGATTATAGTAATACTATTTTCCTGTTTTAATTTTTCTTCTGAATCTATTAAATTAGAAAATTCATCTTGTACTTGGAGTTTACTTTTAGTTACTATCCCAATATCATATGGAAGACTATTATTTTGTTCAAAATTAAATGTATCTATAATTTTATTATTTGAAGTGTCAATTCTATCAATTACTCCTCTCCCATCATCACTTCGACTCGTTACTAAGAGTATTTTTTTATCTGGAGATAATCGAAGCCTTTGTATTTTTGGAAGCGTAGTTTTTATATTTGTTATGCATTCTTTCTTTAGCAAGTCTATAACTTCAATTCTATGTAAGCCACTATTAGCTGCATACAAAAAAGTTTCATTCTGTTCTAGAGCTGTAATTATAGAACCTATTTGTAGGCTTATATATGAAATATCTCCACTTTCAAGATTAAGTATAGAGACATTTCCTTTATAATTTCCTTTATTTGCTCCTTTGTTAGCGATATAGATACATTTCTCATTTTTTTCTATAATAATATAGTTTGGTAAAATGCCAACTTCTTTATATAGATTGATTAAATGAAAATCTGATGTATCATATACCTTAATTTCATTCTGTAAAATATCCAATACAAATAATCTTCTCTTGGATTTATCAAGTTCCAAGCAATTTGCCGCTATAAAGCCTTTCAAAGAACCAATCTTTTCACTAGTTTCTAAATTATAAATGCATACCTCTTCCGTATCGCATGCATATATCTTTTTATTATTGGAATCCACTTTTATATTACCATTATTGGGGATATTCCATGTTTTATCAGAATTAAACAAATCATGAATAAGAGTAACTTTATTATTTCTATCACTAGCTATATATATATTGTTTTTTTCGTCTATAACTATATTTTGAGGCCTTGGACCAATTTCAACTTCTTTTATAATGCGATAAGTATCACCATCAATGATAGATACTCTACCTGTGCCTATATTCGATACATAATAAATCATCTTCTCTAGTTTATCAATCATAAGTTTGCTGTCACCCCATCATTTTCTTATATTAAAATTTATGCTTTGTTCTTCGTTATTATGCAACAAAAACATGAAAAGACCTGGTTTAACCAGATCTTATTCAACTAATTCATAAGTTTCATTTTTTCCTTCTCCTAAAATCTTATACATTGCGGTTGGATAAATATTATTCTTATATAATTCTGTTTGAACAATTTCCATATCTATGTCTTTGAATTTGACTGCCTGAGTGCAGCTAATATTAATTTTATTAGGAGCACTAACTAATTTTGTTTTAATATTTCTTTTAGTTAAATGCTCATATATATATAGTGCTCTCTGATGACAAGTAAATACCATTATATAATCATACTTTTCTGCTTTCATATAAATCGCCTCTATCTGGTGTTATCCTAATATTATTTATAAGATATTTCTACCTTATTGTATGTTCTAAAATTTTAGAAGTGATTCTATATTCCACTTGGTTTCTTTCTTAATAAACGTTCCATAATAGATTGATTCCTTTCAAATTCAAGGTCTTCATATAATTTATTCTTTTCTTCATTTATTGTCATGACTTTCTGTCTAATTATTAGATTTTCATTTTCAAGTTCTAATAATTTTTTTTCTATACTTATCCTAATATCTTTTTCTTTTAGTAATTGATCTTTTGCATCATTCAACTGTTTTTTTGCATCATCCAGCTGCTTTTTTGTATCATCAAATTCCTTTTGAAGATTTTGTTGTAACTCTATAAATACATTATAATTCTCATCTGTCTTACGTTTTTGTTCTAATATTATTGCAATTCTCTCTTCATAATCATCCATGAATCTTTGTTTTTTTTGCAATTGCATATTTAATGAATCAATTTTCCTATCCAAATTTTTCTTTTCTAACTTCACTTTAGATAATTCGAGTTTTAAATTTTGAATTTCCTCATTTTCATTAAATGAAATTTCATTATTAACTTGATTCGTCTCATGTTTCAATGAATTATTCATAGTAAATCTATTTGGAATATATAGATTTAAATCCGGTTCATCTGTTCCGTAAGTCTCTAGTAATTTAACGGAATTATCTCTGTTATAATGCATAAAACAATGGTATCTCATTACTGTAAATTCATTACCTTTATCAAAATATATAGGGCTTTCCCATTGCTCATTATTAAAAAATGAATAAAATATCTTATTTTGTTCTATCCAACAGGCACATAATTCGTTATTTCCAATAAATAATATTGGATCGATTAAGTTCATATTACTTTCACGGACTCTGTAAACTTGTATATTACCACTAATATCTATACAAACGTGATCAATAAAATACAATAAATCTTCTCTAGATTTGTTTAATATATGAACATCCTGTTGTTGGTCCCTTAACACTTCAAAAGATATATCATCTCCTTGAATCCCATAAAGTCTTTTAGCAGAAGACCATTTACGATTTTCAAAGTTACAATAGTTTAGTGAGACTTCATCTCCTTCATCTGTGATGAAAAATACTTCAAGGCCACTTTGTTCATTTGTGTTTACTAAATAATAATCCTTTAAGTTAGGTACCAAGACGATATCTTGCAGCGAGAAAAATTTCGTCTCTTTTCCATTCCAGGCGCAATGCATTAACACACCGTGATCACTGCCATCATTGCTTATGAGCAAAAAAAATATATGCATTTCTTCTCCAATAATTTCAATCTTTAAATGCTCTATTTGAAACTCATCAAAATCCATTTGATATAGAGTTTTTCCGACCCAATGTTTATCCTTCATTGTGCAATATTTCAATTCACCCTTAATATTGCTGTATACTATATGTATTCTCTCATCCCCCTCAACATAAACAGCAAACCCCAATACTTCATTATTAATCAAATTTTCTTTAGTCCATTTTCCTTCTTCATACATAATTTTATAACACAATTCTTTATTATCATTTCGGAAAAATTTCCATATGTTATCAGTATAATCAACATATATACTATTCATGCCACTCCCTCCTTAATAAAATTATATTTTTAATAGAAGTTTATTATGCTTTTTTGTAAAACTTATTTTAATTTAACTTTTATTATCACCAGCATAATGTAATTTCATATAATGTATTGTAAATGTTGAATAGACTTATATTCAATATACTTTTTGAAGAGGAGGAAAATATATGCCCATTAACTTCAAGAAATTTTCGCCACGTCCTGGCCTTGTAAATAAACAAGGACATTTACCAGATCCTTCTGAATTAGTTTGCATTGAAGTACCAAAGATTTTTGATCAATGCCTAATAAAAAGATGTCTTGTATATGGCGATGGTCCTGACACAAATACAACAGATTCTGAATTAAGAAGCAATCCACTAACAGATCCTAAAAGATATATTGGTAGTAGAGATTTTAATTTAACATTAATTTCTGTGGATAAGATTCCACTTGCAGGCAGACCTGGCTTCAAAAAAATAGTTATTTCCTATAGAATTTCTTTCTATGCAGATTATATAGATGCAAATGGTGTAAATCAAAGCGAACTGTTCGAAGTTAATAGAACCGATGTAATAGGAAAATTTTATTGCCCTGAGTCTATAGCTCAAATTTCTGCTAGCTTTGTTCCTGTTCAAGATGCAGCTGATTTGGATTCTAATATAATAAAACTTGAAATGGTTGCCCAAGCTTTGGCAGGTGAATTATTAGAAGATGAAGAAGGAAACGACGTTTTAGATATAACTTTAGGTTACTATATTGTTGTAAAATGTGAGCTTATTGTTCAACTTCTTATACCAGCTTATGATTATTGCCCTGTTCCAAAAGAACCATGTGAAGAGGAACCAGAGGAAGACCCATGTGAGAGATTTGAAAAGGCTCCAATTCCTAAATTCTATCCTGATCAAAACTTAGAGCCATTATTCTCAGACGGTGATGATAATGATCAATAGTATGATTAACATTATAATTACAAGGATTATTAGAATTTCTGTAGATAAATAGATTGAGGTCTTTTACTAAAAATAGATATAAAGATGTGATGGTATCCTTTTATTGAATTATTATATTCAATTATAAAATTCAAGTATTATCATCACCTTCTTTGATAAAGTTCATATATTATAGTAGAAGAACCAAAGAATTCTAAATTATCCATATAGAAATTTTTATAAAAATTTATCTAAATTAAAAGGAGGATTCTATTTATGAATTCAATGTCAAAATATCATGATGATCATGATGATTGCAGGAAAGAAAAAGATTTATGTCCAACTATTATAAGATGTAGTACACCGGGTGCAGTAACGCTCCCTCCTGCTACTGTTTTAGGAACAGCTTTTCCTCTTACCGCTCTTTCTTTAAACACTTCTCGCTTAAAGAATGCTTGCGTAAAATTAGAATTTGCAAGTAATTTAGTTGCTACAGTTGCATTTACAGGAACTATAAATTTCCAAGTATTTAAACAATGCAGAGGTCAATCTACTCCAGTTCCTGTTGGACCTGCATTCACATTTAATTTAGTAGCACTATTAGCATCTGAAACATTCTCTTTCTTTGTTTGTGACTGTGGCGATTGTTGTTCAGATGACTGCTGCACTTATAGTGTAATTGCAACTGTTACTAGTGCAGTTACTGTTGGTACTTTAAGTATAAATAACGCAACTCTTGGTGCAATAGCAACATGTGGAACAATATGCTAGTAATAATTAATTAAAGATCAGTAAGTGCTATGGACTTTGGATTGAGAGGGACGCTTATTTAGTGTCCCTGATCTCAGTAAAGCCTAAATTGCTTAAGTCTTTAGATTTAGATGTAATTTGGATATTGAATTTTATTCAATATTTTATAAAATCTAATATAAATTATTCTTTAATTAGTTGTAAAATCTAGAATTAAAAATAGTTTAAACTCGAGGTTAATGCCTTGAGTTTTTCTATATAAAAAAATAGGAGGAACTATGAAAAAATATTTTACTTTATATTGGCCTGGACTTCAAAATTTTCATCTTACAAAAGATGTAGGTTTAATCCCTTATGTCTTTCAAAAGCATTTAAATTATGAGGTTTCTATTTTATGTGGCAAAAATGAAGAACATTATGATGAAGTATTTACAAAAAACATTACTCTTAATTTTATGGACGACGAAGCTTCAGTGACATCCTTATTGCAAAAAACAGATATCCTTATGTTTATTGGCTTATATGATTTTAATTTAAATATGATAGAAAGATTTAAATCAGTAAATCCCAATGGCAATATTTACTTAAAACTAGATTTAAATAGATATTGGCTAAATAGAATAACTTTTAATGATCGAAGCATTAATTTGTTAAGTAATAACAGTTTGGTTTCCGTGGAATCGAAAAATCTAAAAAAAATAATTGATACTGACTGGCCTATAAAGGTTGAGCATATACCTAATGGATTTTATGATTTTTTTGATAGTCCATTGATAAATTACAAGGATAAGGAAAATATCATATTAACAGTTGGCAGGCTAGGTTCTTATGAAAAAGCTACTGAAATTATAATGGAAGCCTTTAAAATAGCGTCAGAAAAACTTCCTGACTGGAAATTAAAATTAGTAGGACCCATTGAACCCGGCTTTAATGAATATATTAATAACTACTTGTATAAGTACTATCCTAAGTTACAAGGCAGAGTTATTTTTACAGGCCCTATTTATGATAGAAAGTTACTCATGGAAGAATACAAGAAGTCAAAAGTATTTTGTTTGACTTCAAGGGTTGAGGCTTTTGCTCAAGTGTTTGGTGAAGCTGCTTTTAATGGAAATTATATTATATCCTCTGATGTAGAGGGAGCAATAGATATTACAGATGATAAAAAATATGGGGATATATTTCAAATAAATAACTTTGAGGAACTTTCAAAGAAATTGATTTTAACATGCTCAAACGAAAAGCTACTTGAACAGGTGTGCAATGATATTCAAATTAATACAAGAGATAATTTTGAGTGGATAAAAATATGCGAAAAAATAAACTCTTTCTTTTAGAATATGGCAAAATCAAGATATTTTAAACTCTATTTTTCACGCTTTTTGTTAATTTTCATAAAATACAATGAAGCACTAGTATGATTTTAAGTATGGTTGTTTATAAATAAACAATTACTATATTAATCTATTACAGGAGATATTAAAATAATGTTTCAAAACAAAAAAACTTCAATAATAATACTAACCTATAATAATATTAATTATAATCAAATATGCCTTGAAAGTATAAGAAAATATACTACTTTAGGTACTTATGAAATAATCATTGTAGATAACAATTCTAGTGATGGAACTAGAGAATGGCTTAAAGAACAAACTGATATTAAACTCATTTTAAATGATGAGAACTTGGGCTTTCCAAAAGGCTGTAATCTTGGAATAAATGCAGCTGAAAAAGATAACGATATTTTAGTTTTAAACAATGATACAAAAGCTACACCAAGATGGCTTGATAACCTTAAAGCCTGTCTATACAGCAATGAAAAAATTGGTGCTGTGGCCTCAATTACTAATAATTGTTCCAACTATCAGGCAATAAATGTTCCATATACAGATATAGAAGATATGATCGATTTTGCAGACAAAAACAATATCTCTAATTCAGAGATGTGGGAAGAAAAATCCAGATTGGTAGCCTTCTGCATGTTAATTAAAAGAGAAGTTATTAATAAAGTCGGAACCTTTGATGAGAGGTTTACTCCTGGAAATTTTGAAGATGATGATTTATGCATGAGGATTGTGGAGGCTGGATATAAACTCATGGTTTGTAATGATAGTTTCATACACCATTTTGGAAGCACATCTTTTAAGAGTGATTATGCTAAATTTAATAACATTCTAAAAACAAATGCTCATAAGTTTGAAGAAAAATGGGGCTTCAATTCTAATTCAGAAAGTTTATTAAAGTTTGATATTATAAACCGTATAAATGAACCAATAGAAAAAAAATTGAATATTATTGAATTTAATTGTGGTCTGGGATCTACCCTGCTTAAATTAAAATATATGTATCCTAATGCAATGCTGTATGGTATAGAACAAAATAGAAATGTATCCAAAATATGTGAAAAAATAATAGAAACAATGACTGGGGATTTTGAAGAAAACTATACTATGAACTTCAAAGAAAGCAAAACCAACTTTTTTGATTATATAATTATTGGGAATAAACTTCAATTTAGTAAGGATCCATGGAAATTACTAACTGAGTTAAAAAAATATTTAAAGCCTGATGGATATATAATCGCCACAATACCAAATTTAATGCATTATTCTGTTATAAAAGGTTTATTAAAGGGAACTTTTATCTATAATCACGATTCCATATTAAATCCAAAGTGCACAAAATTTTTCACATTACCAGATATACAAAAAATATTCGAGGAATGTGGATATATAAATCCATATATATTTCATTACTCTAGAGAAATATCACAAGAAGATGATAATTTTTTAGATCAAATATGTGATATTGTTGGAAGTAATATGAAAGGCTTTTTTATATCCTACCAGTATGTAGCTAAGTTTCAAAACAATACTTTTATAGATACTCAAATCTGAATTCAGACTTATGTGGTATCTTACCGAAACAATAAATATTTCTGTAACCCCAAGGGTCATAATAATCCGGAAGACTATGGAAACATAGCTGAAATCCCTAAGTTGCAAGTTGTATCCAATTTAGCATGTCACCGCTTTTTGCGTTACAAGCTAAATTGGAAATTTTCACACAAATTCTATTTCTATTTTTTCATTTTTTTTAGTGTTATATACCTCGATTATCATTTGCTTAAAATCTTATGCATAACTCTTCCCTCTCATTCAGACACACCTCTCTTACTTTAATTATAATTTATTTCAGGAATGTGTCCATAAAACTATACTAGAATCAATACATAGAAAAATATTTATATAGAAATATATATTTATAGGTATCTAGTTTTATATAAACATATTTTACTATTTAAATATAAAAATATATAAATATTTATAGGAAACATGCGGGTTTAAAAACTATGAAAATTTAAAGCACTTATTTTTAAGTATATTTAATCTAAGAAAATTATAGATTAAACTGTCCATATATAACACTTATAAAATAAAAGTGATAATAATAATCTGAATATTATAGTCATTTATCATAATTGTAGCAGCTTTAATGATTTAACATATATTATATTAGACAACTATAATAATAGTTAAGTCATTTGAAAACAAAAGAAAATTAAGGAGATGACACAATGCCTAGTGTAATTATTAGCCCAATTGCCGATGCATATATATCATTGTTAAATCCAAACACGAACTTTGGATTTTCAAGTCTTTTATTTACAGGAAGATTTGTTCAACCTAATGACCTATTTAGAAGTTTATTAAAATTTGATTTAACTGGTTCTGTTCCATCCGGAAGTTCTATAGCAAATGCTTCTTTAAATTTATTTGTTTTTAGAAAAGATCTTCCTGATGCTGTTTTGTCTCCACAGACTGTCAGCGTATTTACAAATGCAAGCGACTTTTCTGAAAATACAGTTACGTGGAATAATGCACCGGCAATAAATCCGACAATTTATTCTATAAATGTAACTGATGCAGATATTGGTATGTATATAAGTATTGATATAACTAATTTAGTGATAGATTGGGCAAACAACCCAGCAACAAATTTTGGTGTAACATTAACTGGTATTGAAAATGTAATTGATACAATTATAGGTTACTTCTCAAAAGAGTGGGCAGTTGAAACACAAAGACCATTCCTTAGCATAGAATTCTCATCTGGAGGAACTGGCGCTACTGGTGCTACCGGACCTACTGGACCTACTGGACCTACTGGTGCCACTGGAGAAACTGGACCTGCAGGAAATACTGGCAGCGCAGTTACTGGCGCCACCGGACCTACAGGTGATACTGGCGTAACCGGACCTACTGGCGATACTGGTGTAACTGGACCTACAGGAGATACTGGTGCAACAGGACCTACAGGTGATACTGGCGTTACAGGACCTACTGGAGACACTGGAGCAACAGGACCTACTGGCGATACTGGTGTAACTGGACCTACAGGAGATACTGGCGTTACTGGACCTACAGGCGATACTGGTGTAACCGGACCTACAGGTGATACTGGTGTAACCGGACCTACTGGAGATACTGGCGTTACAGGACCTACAGGTGATACTGGTGTAACCGGACCTACAGGTGATACTGGTGTAACTGGACCTACAGGTGATACTGGTGTAACCGGACCTACTGGAGATACTGGTGTAACTGGACCTACAGGTGATACTGGTGTAACAGGACCTACTGGAGACACTGGAGCAACAGGATCTACAGGTGATACTGGCGTTACTGGACCTACAGGTGATACTGGTGTAACTGGACCTACAGGTGATACTGGCGTTACTGGACCTACTGGAGCAACAGGTGCAGGTCTAGCTGCTGATGGCTATGTATATGAACTTGCAACAATAGCCGATTCAACTGTTGTTGGTGGTGCAGACGTTCCATTCTCTAACAATGGACCGTTAAGTGGTATAACTCACACACCAGGTACCACTACTATTACCGTAGCAAGTGCTGGCACTTATGAAATAAATTATGGTGTAAGTATAACAGCAGGTGTTGGTGCACAAATTGCAATTGCTGTAAATGGTACTGTTGATGCATCTACTCCTATAACAGCTTTAGTTGCTACTGGTGAATTATTCGGAAGCGCTATATTAACTCTTGCTGCCGGAGATGTCATCACTTTAAGAAATAACTCAGCAACTCCTTTAGTGATGACATTGGCTCCAGGAGTTGGCTCTCAATTAACCATTAAAAAATTAGATTAGAATATAAGATTGGCCCTCTGCTAAAATCAGAGGGCTTTGATATAAAATCAAGTACATTTTTCATAGCATTCATTATTTATTTAAAGTTTCAGTATAGAGAAATATTGATTTTTTTATCTATTCTATAGTACATAAAATTTAAAATCTGTTCCATTTTTATATACATAATTGCATTATATTGTGCCAAGACTTTACAATTTTCCGTATATTATTAGTGATGTATCTTTTTTTATCTAGGAAAAAATAAAGAAATTAAGGAGATGACACAATGCCTACTGCAATTCTTGTCCCTATTGCAGATGCTTATATATCATTGTTAAATCCAAACACGAACTTTGGATTTTCGAGTCTTTTATTTACAGGGAGATTTGTTCAGCCTAATGACCTATTTAGAAGTTTATTAAAATTTAATTTAACTGGGTCTCTTCCATCCGGAAGTACTATAACAAATGCTTCCTTAAATTTATTCGTTTTTAGAAAAGATTTACCTGATGCTGTTTTATCCCCACAAACCGTTAGCGTATTTACAAATGCAAGCGATTTTTCTGAAGATACAGTTACGTGGAATAATGCGCCAGCAATAAATCCAACAATTTATTCTACAAATGTTACTGATGCAGATGTCGGTATGTATATAAGTATTAATATAACTAATTTAGTGATTGATTGGGTAAATAACCCAGCAACAAATTTTGGTTTAACATTAACTGGTATCGAAAATATAATTGACACTATTATAGGATATTTCTCAAAAGAGTGGGCAGTCGAAACTCAAAGACCATTCCTTAGCATAGAATTTTCATCAAGTGCAACAGGATCTACTGGACCTACAGGTGACACCGGAGCAACTGGAGCTACAGGTGATACCGGAGTTACCGGAGTTACCGGGCCTACAGGTGACACAGGAGCAACAGGATCTATTGGTGATACTGGAATTACCGGTCCTACTGGCGATACTGGAGTTACCGGACCTACCGGTGATACTGGAGTTACCGGACCTACCGGTGATACTGGAGCAACTGGAGCTACAGGCAATACTGGTGTAACCGGACCTACTGGTGACACTGGAATAACTGGAGCTACTGGCAACACTGGAGTTACCGGACCTACTGGTGACACTGGAGCAACTGGATCTACAGGCGATACCGGTGCAACTGGACCTACAGGTGACACTGGTGTAACCGGACCTACCGGCAACACTGGAGCAACCGGACCTACTGGAGACACTGGAGTTACTGGAGCTACAGGTGATACTGGAGTCACAGGTTCTACTGGAGACACTGGAGCAACCGGACCTACTGGAAACACCGGAGTTACTGGATCTACAGGTGATACTGGAATTACCGGTCCTACTGGCGATACTGGTGTAACAGGAACTACAGGAGACACCGGAGTTACTGGACCTACAGGCGACACCGGAGTAACCGGATCTACAGGTGATACTGGAGTAACTGGAGATACAGGTGATACTGGAGTCACAGGTTCTACTGGTGCGACTGGAATTACCGGACCTACTGGAGACACTGGAGTAACTGGAGTAACCGGATCTACAGGTGACACTGGTGTAACTGGATCTACTGGTGCAACTGGAATTACAGGAACTACAGGTGATACTGGAGTTACCGGTCCTACTGGCGATACAGGAGTAACCGGATCTACAGGTGACACTGGAGTTACTGGAGCTACAGGTGATACTGGAGTCACAGGTTCTACTGGTGCGACTGGAATTACCGGACCTACTGGCGATACTGGAATTACCGGCCCTACTGGAGACACAGGAGTAACAGGACCTACTGGTGATACTGGAATAACTGGAGCTACAGGAGATACTGGAGTCACAGGACCTACAGGTGATACCGGAATTACCGGCCCTACAGGTGATACTGGAGTAACCGGACCTACTGGAGACACCGGAGTAACAGGATCTACTGGTGACACTGGAGTCACAGGATCTACTGGAGCAACTGGAGTTACAGGTGATACTGGAATAACCGGACCTACTGGAATAACCGGACCTACTGGAAACACCGGAGTTACTGGACCTACAGGCGACACCGGAGTTACTGGAGCTACAGGTGATACTGGAGTCACAGGTTCTACTGGTGCGACTGGAATTACCGGTCCTACTGGCAACACTGGAGCAACCGGAACTACAGGTGACACTGGAGTAACAGGACCTACTGGTGATACTGGAGCAACAGGCCCTACAGGTGACACTGGAATAACCGGTCCTACTGGCGATACTGGTGCAACTGGAGTTACAGGTGATACTGGAATTACCGGACCTACCGGTGATACTGGAGCAACAGGATCTACAGGTGATACTGGAGTAACAGGACCTACAGGTGACACTGGAATAACCGGACCTACTGGCGATACTGGAGTAACCGGACCTACTGGAGACACAGGAGCAACAGGACCTACTGGAAACACCGGAGTTACTGGAGCTACAGGTGATACTGGAGTCACAGGTTCTACTGGTGCGACTGGAATTACCGGACCTACAGGTGATACTGGAATTACCGGTCCTACTGGAGACACTGGTGCAACTGGAGCTACAGGTGATACTGGAATTACCGGACCTACTGGCGATACTGGAGTTACCGGACCTACCGGTGATACTGGAGTAACTGGATCTACAGGTGACACTGGAGTCACAGGTTCTACTGGTGCGACTGGAATTACCGGCCCTACTGGAGACACAGGAGTAACAGGACCTACTGGTGATACTGGAATAACTGGATCTACAGGTGATACTGGAGTCACAGGACCTACAGGTGATACCGGAGCAACCGGACCTACTGGAGACACCGGAGTAACAGGAACTACAGGTGATACTGGAGTCACAGGTTCTACTGGTGCGACTGGAATTACCGGTCCTACTGGCGATACTGGAGCAACAGGCCCTACAGGTGACACTGGTGCAACTGGAGTTACAGGTGATACTGGAATTACCGGACCTACCGGTGATACTGGAGCAACAGGATCTA